>JAIVER010000075.1 GCA_023864145.1 Thiohalomonas sp.
TTACCGAGCATTGGAAAATCATTAGATTCTCGAATTAATGATAATTTCCAAGTGTTCGATCCTGCATTTTCAAGTTGATTGGGTATAGAACCCTTTTTAATTCAGCAGGGTTATATTATGCGTACCCCAAGAGGTCGGGTTGCTACTGATTTAGCTTATTTACACTTTGGTTTAAGTGATGGGTCAGTTAACGATTTAGAAAAAGAGTAGTCATTTTGAATGAATTTATTTGGCCTGTCAGGGTCTACTATGAAGATACGGATAGCGGAGGAGTGGTTTATCATTCTAACTATCTGAATTTTATGGAACGTGCCAGGACGGAATGCCTCAGAGCAATGCATTTAGAGCAGGACGATATAGTTAATGAACACGGTATTCTTTTTGTGGTCCACTCGCTTTCTATTAATTATTTAAAACCAGCTTTGTTTAATGAGGCCTTATTGGTTAAAACGACAATACAGAAATTAACCAAGGCCAGTATTATTTTTGAACAAAAGATTGTCAGAACAAATAATGACACGAATGAAGAACAAATATTAATAAAAGCCATTGTAAAAATTGTGAGTCTGGGGGTGGCACAAAAAAGGACGATTCCCCTGCCAAAAGCGATTTATGATTAGTTTTCTCATTAATCATTCTTATTAACTTATTGCCTCGATAGCGAATGGAACAGCACTAATGCATACCGATATGTCAATTCTTTCTTTAATCACTAATGCCAGTTTTATGGTGCAAATGGTGATGCTGGGACTTTTATTAGTCTCAATTGTCACCTGGACCATGATTATTCAAAAATGGATGATATTAAAAAAAGCCAAAGAAGAAGCCAATTTATTTGAACGCCGCTTTTGGGCCGGTGCTGACTTAGTTTATTTATATAAAGCGCTGGCACAGCGAAAAGATGCTCAGGGTATGGCCAGTATCTTTGAAGCAGGATTTCGTGAATACGCTAAATTACATAAACAGCCGGGCATGCTGAGTGAGGCTGTGCTTGAAGGCGCACAACGAGCTATGCGAGTGACATTGAATCGTGAAGTCGAAAGAGTCGAAGCAGGCTTACCTTTTTTGGCAACAGTCGGTTCGACCAGTCCCTATGTGGGCTTATTTGGTACAGTATGGGGGATTATGAACTCCTTTCGGGCATTAGGGCAGGTTCAGCAGGCAACTATGTCAATGGTGGCTCCCGGTATTGCCGAAGCACTTATCGCTACGGCAATGGGCTTATTTGCGGCCATTCCTGCAGTGATTGCTTATAACCGTTTCTCTTATAATGTTGAACGTCTGGAAGGGCGCTATGATGGTTTTATGGAAGAGTTTTCCAATTTATTAAATCGCCAGGTGCGCAGCTAATGGCGAGAAAGCGCCGTAAGCCGATGGCAGAAATCAATGTGGTACCCTATATTGATGTCATGATGGTACTGCTGGTGATTTTTATGATTTCAACACCATTATTGACTCAGGGTGTTAAGGTTGATTTACCACAGGCTGATGAAACAGAATCATTAGATCCTAAATCCTCAGGAACGGTCATTGTCAAAGTAGATCCCCAGGGTCAGCTTTATCTTTCTATCGGTTTGGGCAAAGAAAATTTAGTTAATCGTGAAGAATTAGTTGAGCAGATAAAAAATAAGCTGCTGGATAAACCCAGCCTATCAGTATTGGTGGCGGGTGATAAGGAAGTCCGCTATATCTTTATTATGGATGCGCTGGCTTTATTGAGTAAAGCGGGTATTCCCAATGTCGGTCTAATGACTAAATCATTAGATGAAGTTGTGTCTCAATGAAAATCAATCTGAAGAAAAACAACACAATGTTTTTTTTAAATGCTTGACTGGATAAAAGACAATAGCACCGCTTTTGCCATTGCAGTTGTTTTTCATCTGCTGTTTCTGGCCGCCTTATTAGTTAACTGCCAAATGGATAAACCGGATAAGATTGTGCTGAAACAGGGCGATATTATTCAGGTCTCTGCTGTTGATGCTAATTCATACGATGCTGAAGTAAGAAAAATTGAACAGAAAAAAAAGGCAGAGCAGCGAAAAAAAGTGCAGGCAAAACGCAAGGCGCAGGAATTAGCAAAAAAGAAAAAACAGGAAGAAATCCGTAAAAAGAAAGAAAAACAAGGTAAAGCCGATGAGCTTAAACGCAAAAAGGCCGCAGTTGCTAAAAAGAAAAAAGAAGCTCTAAAAAAAGCTGAGCAGGAAAAAAAGCGAAAAAAGGAAGCTGATAAAAAACGTCAGCCTGAATTAAAGCGTAAAGAACAACGAGACAGGGCTGAGCGGGAGATAGTACAAAAGATCGAGCGTAACTGGCGCCAGCCGCTGGAAGTGCCTTCCCGATTAGAATGTAAAATTGAGATTGTTTTATTACCCAGTGGTAATGTGGTAGCAGTTAAAGTTGTCGAAAGCAGCGGCAATCAAGCCTTTGACCGCTCGGTAGAAACTGCGGTTAGAAAGGCATCGCCATTGCCTGTACCAACGGATAGTGTTATTTTTAAAGAGTTTGAAGTCATGAGATTACGATTTGAGCCAGGAAGTTATTAAATGCAATATGCTAAATTAACCATACGGATTGCTCCGTTTTTATTATTATTTTTCAGTTTACTTTTTCTTGTCAATTATGTGTTTGTCAGTCAGGCGCATGCTGTTCTGGAAGTTGAAGTTAAAGGTGGTTTTCAAAGTGCTGATCCTATTGCCATAGTACCATTTTTATGGTCTCAATCAGGTAAAGCTCCAGTTGATATTGGCAGCATTGTTAGTGCTGATTTAGCCCGTAGTGGTGTTTTTTCTCCTTTGAGTATCAATCAATTGCCAGAACGTCCTACACTGGAGGGGCCTATTAATTTTCCTCGATGGAAAAATACCAATGTAGAAAATCTGGTGATCGGTCAAATTACCGCAATTGGACAAGGGCGTTTTGAAATAAAGTTTAAAATGCTGGATATTTTTACCAAAAAGAACAGCATTGAATACCGTTATAATGTGGAGAAAAAGCAGCTGCGTCGTGTTGCACATCAAATCAGTGATCAAATCTATCAGCAGTTAACAGATACTAAAGGTGCATTTGACACCTTGATTGCCTATGTTGTTGTTAATAACGATACAGATCCTAAGAAACGAATTTACACTTTAGCTGTGGCTGATTCAGATGGTTATGCTGAACAAATTATATTAAAGTCAAAAAAACCAATTATGTCACCGGTTTGGTCACCTAATGGTAAACGTCTGGCCTATGTTTCGTTTGAAAAAGATCGCTCCATTATTTATATGCAAGAACTAACATCAGGTAAGCGTAAAACTATTGCCAAATTTAAAGGTATTAATAGTGCTCCTGTCTGGTCACCTGACGGCAAGCGTCTTGCCATGACATTATCCAAAGATGGCAATTCTGAAATTTATGTCATGCATATTGCCAGTACTGTATTACAACGAATTACCAATCATTATAGTATTGACACAGAACCCGCATGGTCTCCTGATGGCCGTTCTTTAATTTTTACTTCTGACCGTGCCGGCAAACCGCAAATTTATCAAGTTGCTATTAGTCAGAAAGGACGTTCAGGCAACCCGAAACGTTTGACTTATGAGGGAGATTATAATGCCGGAGCTAGCTTTTCCCCCGATGGACAATCTATTGTTTTAATTACCCGGGAGCAGGAGCGCTTCCGTGTCGGGATTTTACAACTGGCAAATCGTCAATTACAGATATTAACTCGTTCACGCCTGGATGAATCACCTTCCTTTGCAGCTAATGGAAAAATGCTTTTATATGCTACAGAACTACGTGGACGGGGTATACTAGAGGCAATTTCTGTTGATGGTAGTCACTCACCACAGCGTTTGCGCGTACTCAGCGGTGATGTGAGAGAACCCGCCTGGTCACCTTATCGTGGCCGATAAAATAGGAACTAATAATTATGAACACTGTATTTAAACAAATGGGCTTTAAATAAATGATATTAAAAAAACTACTCATACTGCTAGCTGCAGCAACACTGGCTTTTTTGACAGCCTGTAGCACCATAAGTGACGATAACACTGGCGATGCCAGTGTTGAAGATCGAACAGGTGATGGTGCTAATGGTGAAGGCTATGAGGGCCAAACAGGGGGCTATAATGATTCCGGCATGGGTGATAGCTTTGCAGTTAATGGGCAGTCGACTAATGGTGATCCATTAGCTGATCCCAATAGTCCATTATCTATTCGTACCATCTATTTTGAATACGACAGCACGATGATTAATTCTGAAGGACAGGCGGCATTGAATGTTCATGCAGAATATCTGTTATTAAACCCGACTATGCATCTTGTTATTGAAGGTCATACGGATGAACGGGGAACCCGGGAATATAACCTTTCATTAGGTGAACGCCGCAGCCGGGAGGTTGGTGATTTTCTCACTGCTTCTGGTGTCTCAGCAGAGCAGATAGAAGTGAGAAGCTACGGTGAAGAAAATCCTGTAGTACTTGATCATAGTGAGTTTGCATGGCAATTAAATCGCCGTGTTGAGTTGTTGTATTAGTATTTACATTATTGGTATTGTTGATGAAGCGTATAACTAAAAATAGTATGTTGCGATACTCTGCACTAAAGCACAGCATCGCTGTATTATTATTACTGGCAATAACAAGCATTTCTAATTCGCTCTATGCAGAATCAGAAAGTGATTATAAAAATCGCCCTTTAGATGTTCGGGTTGAGCGTCTGGAACGTTTAATGAGTTCCCAAAAACAACTGGAACTATTGTATCGGATGAAACGGCTGCAGCAGGAAAATCAGCAGCTGCGTGGTCTTTTAGAAGAGCAAAGTAATGAGGTACGTATTCTTAAGCAGCAGCAAAGAGAGCTCTATTCTGATTTAAATCGACGCTTAGGCCAAATGGAAGGCGGCAGCACTACAACAAGTGATGCAGCAGAATTGTCAGATCAGACTATCGATCAGATTCCCGCTCCCAAAACGGAGGATTTACCTGTTGTTCTGGATAAATCTACTGTTGGTGAAGTCAAATATGGTGTAACACAAAGGGAAGAAGTTATTGTTATCGAAGAAAAAACTAAACCTAAAGCACAAGTGGCTACGATTAAACCGATGTCTGCAAAGGAGCGTCAGGCAGAACAAAAAATGTATCAGCAGGCTTATGATGAATTGAGGGCGCGTCGCTACAATAAGGCCCGTGATTCATTTACTGAGTTTATAGTAAAATACCCAAGCGGTCGCTATGCTCATATTGCTCAATATTGGGTGGCTGAAGCCAGTTATGCCCAGCGTAATTTTGAGGAGGCTATTATTGATTATCAATTACTATTAGATGTTTATCCATTCAGCCCTAAACGAGCTGAAGCACACTTAAAAAAAGCCTACAGCTATTATGAATTAGCTAATAAAGATGCTGCACGTAAAATCTTGAATCAACTATTGATAAACTACCCGGATACCACTGAGGCAGGACAAGCAAAGCGCTTACTGAAACAATTATAAAAATTTGAAAAAAAATTGTAAAAAAGCTTGCCATAAAAAATAAAAACGGTAGAATATGCGCATCTTAACAAGACGGAATTACTTTTAATGTTTTTTAAAAGTTAAACGATTTAGTTGCAAATGTCTTGTCTCAGCTTCAGGCTGAGGGCCGTTAGCTCAGTTGGTAGAGCAGTGGACTTTTAATCCATTTGTCCGGGGTTCGAATCCCCGACGGCCCACCATATACAGAACCTTTGTAGATCAATTGATTAGAAGGTTTTTTTTATATCTAAAATGATTTTTTTGAACTCACTAAAAATACTGCTGCTGTTATTTTTAAATAAAAATACCAGATATTAATGAGTCGCAGCCATGGAGGTGCAGATTTTGGACAAGCAAAGAGATAATTTAAAAAAGATTGAAGAGTTAACCATTAAGCTGAATAGTGCTCTGGAAAATATGGATGAGCAAACTAGAACAAAACTGGAAGCCCATAACCTTCAAGTAAACGGGATCAGCATGTCACTATTGCGGGTGCAAATTGGTGTAGATAACGCTTTGAATGATATAAAAAGAAAATCTTCAAAAAATAAAAAACCTGTTATTACTAAAGTCTGTTAGTGTAAATCTAAATCCTCAATATAAGCTCTGATGTCAAATCGGACCTCAGCAAACATTCATTATTCCTGCATCCTTTCGATTTGATTCGTAATATTATTTATTTTAATATTGATGGCAAATATTCAGAGTAAAGAAACAGTTGTGCTGTTAACAGGGTCTAATGCGTTTCTATCAATTCATATCAAACAGACTTACTATACCCATGACCTATGAAAATGCTTGATTTTCATAGAGAAGAAGATCAAAATTATCCAATGACGCAAATTACTCTCACAGCCCATG
>JAIVER010000076.1 GCA_023864145.1 Thiohalomonas sp.
TTTCATGGGCTGTGAGAGTAATTTGCGTCATTAGATAATTTTGATCTTCTTCTCTATGAAAATCAAGCATTTTCATAGGTCATGGGTATAGAGCAGAACCAGGAGCACGAATCACTTCAATACGCTCAATGGCACTAACCGGAATACCCTTCCAGAAAATTCCGAAAGCACACATCAGATCTCTGGTATCATTACCATTAACCATCAGCAAAGTCTGGAAGCGCATATGCACCAGAGGGGTCTGTTAGCAAAGTGATTCGCATTGATATGAACACCGGCACACTTTCCAGTATATCCGTCAGATTAGTTGCGCCCGTCATTTTGATGTCTTCGGCGGTAATTTAATTACTGTCACCGTTGCAGGAGCCTTATCAAGTGTCTGCTCTGTAGCTATAGCTGTAGCAATAATGACTTTAACTTGTGACAATTCTTCCAGGCTCAAATCAAGCAGAGAATCACTATCACTTTCTTCTGTAAAAGAGTCTGCATAGGAGAATGAGGTAAGCAATAAGCAGCAGCTGCCGATAAGAGTTCTGCATATTTTTGAATAAAATTTCAGATTAAGATGTCTCCATCTGACTTATTGCCACAATACCGATAGAGAAAAGACACAGATTGTGGTGATTTTGAGTGGTTTATACCAGGACAACATAACTATAAACTCTGATACCAATAAATTACTGATAAGTGTAGCAGAACAATCCAATTTTTACATATTTTTTATGGCGATATTTAGAGTTGATTTCTGTATAGCGTTAGCTCTTTGGAAATAAACACTTAGTAGCGACAAAAAAGCTTCATTATTCTCATAAATCATATAAGCTTATACCAATAATTAAACCAATAGGAATCAATATGTTTAGAATATTTCTTGTTTTCGTTTTACTTTATTCAGTCAATTCATTGTACGCATCTGAACAGGATATTGCGTCAGAAATTGTTACTGAAGTATGCCAGCATTGCCATGGTCTTGAAGGTGAAGCTTCTAATATTCTTTATCCAAGACTCGCTGGACAGCATAAAAATTATATTATTAAACAATTACATGATTTTCGCAGTGGTAAACGAAAAGGTACGATGAATGATATGGCTGCCGAATTAAAAGATGATGAGATTGTTGCCTTGGCTGCTTATTTTAGTGCTAAGTCAGCTCTTGCTCATCGGGTTCTAGATAAGAAATTTGCTCAGGTTGGCTGGTATATTTTTCATCGCGGTAATAAATATTCCGACGTACCAGACTGTGCATCCTGTCATGGTGATAATGGTGAAGGCTCTGATAAACTGCCCCGTTTAGCTGGTCAGCACAAACGTTATGTGGCAGATCAATTAAACCTGTTTCACGAGCGTGAACGAAATAATGACAATGCCATTATGCATTCTGTGGCATCAAAGCTTACTGAAATGGAAATTGAAGCCGTTGCCAATTATGTCAGCGGGCTTAAATAATCACTTTCATTATTCCAGGATTATCCTTAGGATCTCGGAAATATCAGGATTCAAGCGAATTGAGTAAATCCATTAAGTCTCCCTGAGAAAATTGCAGGCCTTTAGGGCTAGATGGTGCAGCCTTATCCGCTTTTTTATCCTGATAAAGCGCATCTGCCAGTTTTTGTTTATTCTTCTGCATTTGCAGGATTTTTTCTTCTACTGTTTCTTCTGTCAGCAGTTTATAAACAAACACGGGTTTATCCTGACCTATACGATAAGCTCTATCCGTTGCCTGTCGCTCAACGGCCGGATTCCACCAGGGATCATAATGAATAACAGTATCTGCGGCAGTGAGATTCAGCCCTACACCACCGGCCTTTAAGCTAATCAAAAAGACCTGAGCATCACCCTCCTGAAAGCTCATAATCACGTCATCTCGATTTTTTGTCTGCCCGGTAAGTTTTGCATAGCTAATGTTAAACTTGTTTAACTCTTCTTCAATAAAGCCCAGCATTTTAACAAATTGGGAAAATATAATAATTTTTCGCCCTTCTTCTATCATTTCAGGCACCATTTCCATCAGCATATCCAGCTTGGCAGATACATTCACATCTTTTGCTTTGCTCAATGACAGGAGTCTTGGGTCACAACAGGTCTGACGCAATTTTAATAAGGCATCCAGGATCATTATCTGACTGCGAGCCAGGCCTTTTTTGCTGATTTCTTCACGTACTTTCTCATCCATCGCCAGACGCACGGTTTCATACAGATCCCGTTGTTTGCCTGAGAGTGCTACGGTACGGATCATTTCTGTTTTTTTCGGCAGTTCAGTGGCAACCATTTCTTTGGTGCGACGCAGCATAAAAGGCTTAATACGCTTATGTAATTGCTGTTGTCTGTCATGATCCCCCTGTTTTTCTATGGGAGTGCGAAACAAGCGGTTAAATCGATCCTGGGTACCGAGAAAGCCGGGCATTAAAAAATGGTATAGCGACCAGAGTTCACCTAAATGGTTTTCCATTGGCGTGCCGGTCATACATAAGCGATGTCTGGACTTGAGTTTAAAAATAACCTGGGAGGTTTTGGAGCGGGCATTTTTTATATTTTGTGATTCATCTAAAATAACATAATTATACTGCTGCTGCTCATGAAATTCTTTATCTCTTAACATCAGGGCATAGGTGGTCAGGACGATATCATATTCAGCAATATCCTCAAAAAAAGCTTTGCGTTGAGGACCGTGTAAAAGTATGATTTTTAAATCCGGGGTAAAGCGCTGTGCTTCTCGTTTCCAGTTACCCATCAAACTAGTGGGGGCAATAACTAAAGAGGGTTGTTGTTCATTATTTTTATCACTGCTCCTGTCATAAGAGCTCTTGTCACAGGAATGATGCTGTTTTTCATACAACAGATGGGCGAGCGCCTGTACGGTTTTACCCAGTCCCATATCATCCGCTAGAATACCATTGAATTGATATTCTCGAGTAAATTGCAGCCAGTTTAAGCCTTGCTGCTGATAGTCTCTTAGTTCTGTTTGTAAGTTATCAGGAGGATTGAGTGCCTCTATACCCTTAAAGTCCTGAATTTTTTTACTCAATGCTCTTAACTGCTCAGGACCCTTCCATTTTAGCGTGGGATCATTAAGCAGTTCGCCTAACTGCATAGCCTGATGTTTGCTAAACTCCAGATTGCCTTTATTATTTAAGGCATGAGTATCATACAGCTCAACCAGAGTATCAAAAATCCCCATAATTCTTTCTGACGCCAGCTTTATCCAGCGGGGGTTATTCTCATCTTCTGATACCGGCAGAATAATATGTTCGCGCGCTAAAATCCGGCCTCTCATTTGTGCCAGATCTTTTTCTATGGCCAGCAATTCAACCAGTGAAGGTAATAAGTTAATGGTCTGGCCATTTAATTCAATGCCCAGGCTGATTTCAAACCATTCTTTATCATCTTTTTCCTGCAGTTCACCATACCATTCATCAGCTTCTTCAATTTGCATATGAAAGCTGTCATCAAAGTGAATATTCCAACCCTGTTCCTGCAGCTGAGGGATAACTTCATATTGAAAGTCATGCCAGTACCATAGTGATGTGGTGGCTGAGTCAGCCATTATGGTTTGATCCAGTTTATTCAGTCCGCTCAGCCCCACTTTAGCGGCACTCACAAAGTGATGCTTAGCAAGTAATTCAAGGCATTGCTGTTCAAAGTTGACATCACGTGCTATTTGATATTGCTGCTCTTGAACAAGGATTCGATAAGTGCTGCTTATTTTTTCAGGCTGAATTAAATGACCAGCATAATCAAAACGTAAACTCAGCAAATGCACTCTCCGCCCGCCATTGTCTTCATTTTCCGTAGTGGAGTGCAATAACAGATCAGCTATGGGTTTATCATTAATGTGAATGATTTCGGAGGTAAATTCAACCGGCATTGGTACTGCGTTTTCCGGCCATGCCTGCACCAGCTGCTCACTGACCTTTTGTGCCATAGTGTCAGGAATGGGAGGAGCGCTTAATAGTTTACTAATTTGCTGCGTCGATAAATCAGGATGTTGGGCAAGAGCAATTTCATTATTTTCGCTGTCAATACAATAAAAGTGCTTCAGACGGAATGAGTCCTGTGCCTCCGGCAACATGTTAACACTCAGTTCATATTGTTTGTCTGTATGCACCCATGAGAATTCCAATAGTCGTTTGTCACCCCATTGCATGGGCTGATTAAGTTCCTGCGTCAGCCAGAACAGACGCTGAGTTTTTAATAATTTTTTTAATGTGAGCTCGCCGATATCACCTTTGATCGCATAATTATTCTGACGGTAAAAAAGCCCTCGTCCGCTCATGCTATAGAGCAGGCCGGCAATTTCAACATCTTGTTCATTGTGTTCAAAATTCAGACGTGAGCTATAACCATCGACTAAATCTTCTAAACTCTGTGCTCTGCTCTTACCAAATCCGCCTTTCTTAAGGTGCCTGGCAACGATGGAGACAATTTCAATCCCGGAGTCGTTATCAGCGGGAGTCATTAAATAAAGTAAAACATTATTATGAACAGTCCTCGTATTGCTCCTGAGATCGGATACGCTTAAATGACTGTCTGAAGTTTCTGGATTAAAGGAGTGAAGCCAGTTCTCAAGATCTTTTTCATTCTGCTGAACATCATGACCTAATTGTGCCTTTTCAGCGATTGTCTGTGCATTTTCCTGGGAAAATTTAAGCAGTGCTGCTATCGCATGCTTACAACGAAAACCAACAGGACAATCACATTCACCAATAATAGTGGTGTGCTGTGCAGTCACCTTTAGCATGACCATCGTATTGTAGGCAAAACCCCGACTGCCAAAGACATCAGCATAAATCTTAATATCCTGACCTGTTGCAGATTCAATATTGGTAATTTCAACCCGATCACTTTCAAAGTAGTCGATACCTCGACCTAACGTCGCTGGACTAAAGGAATTTTTTATGCCTGTTTCTGCAATACCAGCCTGTGCCAGCATCAGTGTATATTCTTCATTCATTCTTTATTTGTTCATTAATTCGAGAGTTAATTACTACTTCCCTGAGGAGCATCCTCAAAATCTTCATCACGAGCCTCCATAGCTGGTAATTTTTTGCCTCCAAAAATACTATCAAAACGCCAGGTCATAAAGTTGGGTGTAGTGAGATAGGTTTTTTTGACAAAAAATTCTAATACACTTTTTAGACGATAAACGTGCGCAACAGAATCAATACGAATAATTTCATGACCTCTTTCATCAAAGGCTATCAATGTCGGTGCATAAAATAAATTAAGCTGATCAGCCCATTATTTTGCTGTTATTCTCTGGCCATTAGGGGTAATAACCGGGGTATCAGAATTCATATCCAGCTCTACAATTTCAAAGTGACTCAATAACTTTTTAGTTGCTTCAAATTCTAATGGCTCAGAATGCAGCACATCACAGGCATGACAATCCTCTTGTTCAAAAAAGACCAGCAGTGGTTCTTGCGCCTGAAAACGACTACGATCCAATTCAAACGGCGGCGGCATAAAAAAATCTTTATGGTTCATGTCTGAAATTTCAAACTTTGGCGGCGGATTGGCTCTGAATATATAATTTCTAAAGGACTCTTCTTTATAGTAGCCCCGCTCCACATATTTCATAGCAGCACGAAACTTATAAGGCGGATAGAAGCCTCTTAACATGAGCGCCTGCTTGCCCTGTGCATCGTAAAAAATCAATGACGGCGTAAAGTTGGCATTTTCTCGAAGGGCAAACTCCCGCTCTGTCATTACCTACCATCGGGTGTCGTTACTTCATTACTACCCCAGATATTAATAGGAATGACATCAAAGTTTTGTCTTGTATAGGCTTCAATATCTTTCTGGCCAAAATCTTTGTCAATTAAGGCCTGACAATAAGCACAATGTTTCTGGCCAAAATAGACAATAATACCTTTTTTTCCATTATCAACAGCTTCCTGAATATCTTCTGATAATTCCAGAAAACTCTTTTTAAACCAGTCAGGATAAACTATTTCTGGAATGACAGGCTGATCATTAAAGGCATTTTCCCAATCATCATCCCAGTCATCTTTTTCTGTCTGATCGGCAGCCAGGAGAGGCTGGCTCAATAAAAATACCACTAATATTATAATCTTACGCATCAAGACTTACCCATATTGAGTACACTGGAAAATAGAACTACATTTATTATTAACCTAAATGTACTGCCCCCTCTATCTAATAGACCTATTATATACCCAATCAACTTGAAAATGCAGGATCGAACACTTGGAAATTATCATTAATTCGAGAATCTAATGATTTTCCAATGCTCGGTAA
>JAIVER010000077.1 GCA_023864145.1 Thiohalomonas sp.
GAAAATTAATGAGTTTTTTGATGAAATTTTACCGAGCATTGGAAAATCATTAGATTCTCGAATTAATGATAATTTTCAAGTCTTCGATCCTACATTTTCAAGTTGATTGGCTATACACTCTGAATAGTTACCATTTATTAAGAATTATGAACAATTTCATTAACGATAATATGCTATCATTATGAACAATGATAGCCCGCTAAATGGGTATTTTTAACAGAACAAATAATAGTTTTAAAAGACTATAGACAGGTAAAAGACCCGTAATGCAATTAATGATCCCTGATTTCTCATGCGCAAAAATTTTAGTCGTAGGCGATTTAATGCTGGATAGGTACTGGCATGGCCCAACCTCGCGAATATCACCTGAAGCACCTGTGCCTGTGGTTAAAATAGAAGAATCAGAAGAACGCGCTGGTGGTGCCGGTAATGTTGCTTATAATATTGCCGCTCTCAATGGCACACCGTCTCTAGTTGGTTTAACCGGTCAGGATGAGTCAGCAAAAATTTTGAAAAATCGCCTGAGTCATCAGGGGGTTAACTGTCACTTTGTTGAATTGGCTGGTTGTACAACGATTACTAAGCTGCGCGTTTTAAGTCGTCATCAACAATTGATTCGTCTTGATTTTGAAGATGGCTTTCTTTTCGATAATGGTGAGCACTCTGAGAGCGGCGAGCATTTATTGCAGGCTTATCAGAGCCAGTTAGATGCTCATGATCTCATTGTTTTTTCGGATTATCAAAAAGGTACTTTACGAGATCTGCCTAGGCTGATTTCACTGGCTAAAGAGCAGGGTAAGACAGTTATTATTGATCCTAAGGGAAATGATTTTTCTATCTATCGGGGCGCCAGCATGCTGACCCCTAATTTATCTGAATTTGAGGCCATTGTCGGGTATTGTGAAAATGATGAACAATTAATCGAAAAAGCCGAACAACTTTGTCAAACATTACAACTTGATGCGCTCCTGATCACCCGTAGTGAAAAAGGTATGACTTTGATTCAAGCCGATAAACAAGCGGTTCATCTGCCCACACGTGCCAGAGATGTCTATGATGTGACTGGCGGGGGTGATACTGTGATTGCCACACTGGCGGTCTCTATTGCCGTTGGCATGAATATGGTGGATGCCACTAAATTAGCCAATCTGGCTGCCAGTGTGGTGCTGGGTAAAGTGGGTACGGCAACCGTTACCGTTCATGAACTGCGTACCGCAATGCGTCAGCTCAGTGATATAGAGCAGGGCATCATTACTGAAGACAGACTGATTGCGCTGGTGAGTGATGCCAAAAATCATGGTGAAAAAGTGATTATGACCAATGGTTGTTTTGATATTCTCCATGCTGGCCATGTGACCTATTTAGAGCAGGCTAAAAGTCTCGGTGATCGACTGATTGTTGCCGTTAATGATGATGATTCTGTCAAGCGTATTAAGGGACCGGAAAGACCGGTTAATACAATGAATCGTCGTATGCAGGTATTGGCAGGCTTAAGTTGTGTGGACTGGGTTGTGCCATTTTATGAAGATACACCAACACGTCTGATTTGTAATCTATCTCCCTCTGTTCTGGTTAAAGGCGGAGACAATAAAGTTGATAATATTCCAGGTGGTGATTGCGTTAAAGAGCAAGGTGGCGAAGTGCTAGTAATGGAATCTGTGGACAACTGCTCTACGACCGGACTCATTCGCTCAATTCGTTCTGCTGATGAGTCAGTAGAAAATAAAAAAGAAGAGGAATGAGCCCTCTAATGCTTGAAAGCACCAGGATGTCGGATGACAGCACGCCTGTTAACGGGGACAATAAAGTCGATATTGCTATCATCGGTGGCGGCATTGCGGGTTTGTGGACTTTAGGCCGATTACGCAAGGCAGGTTACCAGGCAATACTACTGGAAGCAGAATCTCTGGGCTGTGTGCAAAGTGCTGCGTCTCAGGGGATTATTCATGGAGGTACAAAATATGCGCTCACCGGAAAGCTTACTCATTCGGCGCAATCGATTCAGCAAATGCCGCAACGTTGGAAAGCCTGTCTGGATGGTGTTGGTGAAGTTGATTTAACTCAGGCAAAAATATTATCCGCACATCAATATCTCTGGTCAAATAAAAGTCTGGCTGCTAAATTAACCGGATTTTTTGCCAGTAAAGTGATGAGCAGCCGCATGCAGCATTTATCAGCGAATCAGTATGTGCCGCCTTTTAATCAATCCGCCTTTAATGGCGAACTTTATCAATTAGATGAATCCGTATTAGATATTCAAAGTGTTATTGAAACTATTCGAACACAGTTTTCTGATCTGATATTTCAGGCGTGTATTGAAAATATTACTGACATCTCAGACAGTGATGATTCAACACTAAATAAGCATTACCAGATACAATCATCTGATAACACCCATATTATTGCCCAAAGCATTATTTTGACTGCAGGTGCAGGCAATGAAAAATTATTGGCAAGTCTGAACTTCAGGCAAGCAAAAATACCCAAAATGCAACGCCGTCCTTTGTTTATGCCTATGCTGAAAGCCAATGAATCTGTTTTACCTAAAATGTATGCTCATTGTCTTGGGGCAAGTGCGTTACCAAAAATGACCATTACTGCTCATTCATTATCTCAAAATCAGACAGTCTGGTATCTGGGTGCTGACATTGCAGAGCAAGGGGTAGGGCGCAGCATAGAAGAACAAACACAGAGGGCTAAAAGTGCATTACAAAGTCTGATGCCGTGGATGGATTTTTCTCAATGTCAGTGCTCAGCTCTGGCGATTGATCGGGCTGAGCCTAAAATGCCTGGCGGTAGTCGTCCTGTTCAGCCTGCGGTGTTTGCAGAGCAGGGAGTGATTACAGCATGGCCGGTAAAATTAGCCATGGCACCTATCATGGCAGATAAAGTACTGCATGAAATTAAGCGTTTGAAAATTAATAAGAATGCTCAGGCCGTGCTTATTCAAAATAAAAATTCACTGCCAATGATACAGGCAAAAACAAGTCAACTCCCCTGGGAAAAGGTAGACCACTGGTTATGATGCAGACACGAGAGCTGGGACAAACAGGTATTCAAGTCAGTCCTCTGGGATTAGGCACTGTAAAATTTGGCCGGGATCAACAAGTAAAGTATCCATGGGCATTTAAAATACCAGATGATCAGGCAGTGCTGGAGTTACTTTCTCTGAGTCGTGATCTGGGGATTAATTTACTGGACACAGCACCGGCCTATGGCAATAGTGAAGAACGTCTGGGGCAATTACTGAGCAATCGAGAAGACTGGATTATTGTTTCTAAAGTGGGTGAAGCCTTTGAAAGCGTGCATTCTCACTTTGATTTTACTGCTCAAACTACCCGTAAAACCATTGAAACCAGCCTGAAAAAATTAAATACTAATTACCTTGATGTGCTATTAGTACACTCCGATGGTGATGATCAGCGAGTCATAGAGCATGAAGATGTCATTGAAACCCTGCAAAAGCTAAAACAAGAGGGGCTAATTCGTGCTGTTGGACTATCAACAAAAACCACAGAAGGTGGACTTTGGACAGTCGAAAATACCGATGTCGTTATGGCCACTCGAAATAGCAGTGATCATACCGATGATCCCGTATTGGATCGTGCTCTTGAACTCAATAAAGCTGTCGTCATAAAAAAAGGCTTACAAAGCGGTCATGTTGATAGAAAAGCCGGCGGTGCTGGTATCGAAGAAGCCTTAAACTATGTTTTTTCCCATCGGGCAGTAAGCTGTTTAATTGCCGGCACAATCAACCCCAAACACCTTATCCAGAATGCTCAAATTATAGAGCAACTTATTCTATCGATGGGGTCAGAGTAAGATGGTTTCTCAAAAAAAACATTTTACTCTGACCCCATCGATTCAGCGTTTTCTTTATACACTATTATATTATTGTTTAACACCGCTGTTTTTTTTGCGCCTGCTGATCAAGCATCAAAAAAGTAATGCTTATAAAGAGCAGCGGCAATCTTTACGGCTGGCTGAGCGCCTGGGCATTTTTGCGAAACCAGAATTTGCCAATGATCAAGCACCTGTCTGGTTTCATACGGTCTCAGTGGGTGAGTTTATTGCAGCGTTACCGCTGATCAGAGAAGTTATGCAGGATTATCCTCAATTTCCTCTTGTTATCACCTGTACCACCACCACCGGCTCCGCACAGATAATAAAAATATTTTCTACAGAAATTAAGCAGGGAAAGATTGCTCATGTTTATCTGCCCTATGATTTGCCCGGTTCCATGAGACGTTTTTTAAAAAACATAGGTCCTCGTCTGGGTATCATTATGGAGACAGAAATCTGGCCTAACCTACTACATGCCGCGCAACAAAAGACTATTCCTATGTGGCTGTTAAATGCACGTATGTCAGCTCGTTCAGCTAAAGGCTATAAGCGAATAAAAGTCTTAACACGAACAGCATTGCAGCAATTTACCGGTATTGCCGCACAGGATATTCTTGATGCTGAGCGTTTAAAAAAACTAGGGGCAAAAGAAGGTTCACTGTCGATTACGGGCAGTATTAAATTCGACATTCAAATAAATCCAGATGACATTGAAGCAGGAAAAACTCTGCGGAAACAACTGCACTGGCAGGACAAGCAAGTACTTATCGCGGCTAGTACACACAAGGGTGAAGATGAAATTCTACTCAGTGTGTATCAACAATTAAAACAACATCACCCTCAACTGGTTATGATTGTTGTACCAAGACATCCAGAACGTTTTCAGTCAGTGTATCAACTGCTGAATGTGGACAATAATCGTGTTATAAAACGCTCAGCAATGGTTGACATAGCAATCAATGATGATATGCCTGCCGATATGCTTCTGGGTGATAGTATGGGGGAAATGATGCGTTATTTTGCCTGTGCCGATCTGGTATTTATGGGAGGTACTCTAGTGCCAACAGGAGGTCACAATATTCTTGAGCCTGCCGCGATGGGATTAGCCATTGTTTATGGTCCGCATATGTTTAATTTTAATGCCATTACTGAATTGTTCTTATACTATCAGGCAGTATTGCAGGCAGCAGACAAAGAGTCATTAGAGCAAGCCTTAAATACCTTATTGTCAGACAAGACAAAAGCAAAGCAAATGGCAGGACAAGCGAAATACCTCATAGAACAAAATGCGGGAGCAATGGATAAGATGAGTGTGTTGTTAAAACCTTATTTACTATAAGTTATTGAGATAATGAAAACAAAATGGATAAACCATCGAGGACTTTCACACCAGCATGATGAAAATACCCGAGCCTCTTTCAAATTACCTTGTGAAGCTGGTTTTTCATGCTTGGGAACCGATCTTCATAGCACAAACGATAATCATATTGTGCTTTGCCATGACTCTGAACTGAGTCATGTTGCCTCCTCGGTTACAAAAAATATCAATGAAATGAGTCGTGCAGAATTAGAAATAGTTCAACTTAATAAGGAAGAAAAATTATTATTTCTGGATGAATTTATGCTGGAATTTAGTTAACAAAAGTGGGTTTTTGATATAAAACCTGCTACGGCTAAGCAAAGCATAAGTATTCTTAAAATTATTTTTCTGAACAATAAAGACTCGCGGATTCAACTCTGAAGTGCAACACAGGAAATTCCAGTTCTTGTAAATGACTTCTGCATTAACTGGAAAGGTGTTCGAAAGCCCAGTGTCTTTCTGGGTCTATTATTCAGTTTTTTCATTACGTTCTAAACCTTTTCATCGGTTACTGTTTTAAAATCTGTCTTTTTAGGAAAATATTGTCTAATCAAACCATTTGTATTTTCATTAGTGCCACGCTCCCAAGATGAATAAGGATGGGCAAAATAAAAAGCCGTCTCAAGTCTGGATTAATAATAAAGTATCATCCTTAGGGTAATTATGCTAATTTTTGATTAAATATTAAGCAAGATGCCCCAGAATGAGTGATTTCCTCAAGCCAAACACGAAAACAATCAATAAATTAGCAAAATCTAATATTGCCAAACGATTTAAAGAAGGTCGTGGGCAAGGAATTGGTGCGGCTTATAAACCCTTCCTTGAAGTACGTGATGTGCCTAGCAAAGGTCCTAGTTATCGCTTACCCAGTATTATTCATGGCCGGGTGGTCCATCTGTTATCCGACCTGGAATTGGCAACCTTTTATCTTTTTGACTGGTCAACCTTCATGCTTGATATATACCCAATCAACTTGAAAATGCAGGATCGAACACTTGGAAATTATCATTAATTCGAGAATCTAATGATTTTCCAATGCTCGGTA
>JAIVER010000078.1 GCA_023864145.1 Thiohalomonas sp.
GGAGCAGCAACGATACCGCCTTTTTTTTGTCAACTGTTTATATTTTTAAATTTTTTTCCTCTTTTGAGGAATGTGAAACTCTAAACTTTAGATATCATAAGTAATACATTATGATATACATAAAAAATTAAAGGTTTACTTTATAGCTAAAAATTCGTATATTCTATTTCTGATTTTACATGGGATTTAACTTTACTCAACTCACTGTTCACTGTTTTAAAGAAGATGCTTTTAAGAAAGCTTTTTTAAAGACACCGTTTTAACAACATAAGTTTTGTAAAGACCGTTTAAAAACTCAACTGTTTGCTCTTGAAAACGAAGAACACGGTTAAGTTATAAGAAATTTAATTAAGGAGTCCAATATGGATCAATCCGCACGTTATGCTGATTTAAGTTTAGATGAAGATAAGTTAATTGCCGATGGTGCCCACATGCTAGTCGCTTATACTATGCACCCGATGCCTGGTTTTGGTGGTTATCTGGAAACTGCTGCTCACTTCGCAGCAGAATCATCAACAGGTACTAATGTTGAAGTTTCTACTACGGATGATTTCACCAAAAACCTTGATGCTTTAGTTTATGAAATAGACGAAGCTAAAGGCATTATGAAAATTGCTTATCCTAATGATCTTTTTGACCGCAACGTTATTGATGGTCGTACCATGGTTGTTTCTTTCCTGACTCTTGCTATTGGTAACAACCAGGGCATGGGTGATGTTCAGGATGCACAGATGCAGGATTTCTATGTTCCACCTGCTATGTTAGCTCTTTTTGATGGTCCTGCTGTTGATATTACCGATATGTGGAACCTGTTAGGTCGCTCCAGAACTGAAGGTGGTTATATTGCTGGTACTATCATTAAGCCTAAATTAGGCTTACGTCCAGAGCCATTTGCAGAAGCTGCTTACCAGTTCTGGTTAGGTGGTGACTTCATTAAAAATGATGAGCCTCAAGGTAACCAGGTTTTCTGTCCTATGAAGAAAGTTTTACCTTTAGTTCATGACGCTATGAAGCGTGCTCAGGACGAAACAGGCGAAGCGAAAATCTTCTCTATGAATATTACTGCTGATGATCACAATGAAATGTGTGCTCGTGCTGACTTCGGTTTAGAAACATTTGGTGTAGATGCGCCTCGTCTAGCGTTCTTAGTTGATGGTTATGTTGGTGGTCCAGGTATGGTGACAACTGCTCGTCGTCAATACCCAAGCCAGTATTTACATTATCACCGTGCTGGTCATGGTGCAATCACTTCACCTTCATCAGTTCGTGGTTATACTGCATTTGTACTTGCTAAACTTTCTCGTCTTATGGGTGCTTCTGGTATCCACGTGGGTACTATGGGTTACGGTAAGATGGAAGGTGGTGCAGACGATAGAAACATCGCTTACATGATCGAACGTGACAGTGCTGATGGTCCTTTCTATCACCAAGAATGGCGTGGAATGAAGCCAACTACCCCAATTATTTCTGGTGGTATGAACGCGTTACGTCTACCAGGTTTCTTCGAGAACTTAGGTCACGGTAATCTCATTAACACTTCTGGTGGTGGTTCTTACGGACACATTGATTCTCCAGCAGCTGGTGCAGTCTCTTTACGTCAGTCTTATGATTGTTGGAAAGAAGGCGCTGACCCAATTGAATATGCAAAAGAACATAAAGAATTTGCTCGTGCATTTGAGTCATTCCCAGGTGATGCTGATTCAATCTTCCCAGGTTGGAGAGACAAGCTAGGCGTTCATAAATAAAAAATGAATGTTAGCTTTAAGGGCTGAAGATACTTTCAAAGTACTTCACCCCTCAGTACTAAAATTAAAAGCCCCTGATTTTAGGGGCTTTTTTTTCAAAGCTTTTCAACATAAAGCAATACAAAACATTAGATTCTCTTTGTATATTCTTTTTTTCTTTTAAAGCAAGAAAAGACCATACAAATATAAAAACCACTAATAGGTAATAAAAATGAGTGATCAAAATATTGAGCAATACTTAATTAATGAAGAGCCATTTTATCAAGCACAAGATAATGAAGTTGCACTGTATGAAGCTGCTTATAACAGTCGTTTACCCGTTATGATCAAAGGCCCAACGGGTTGTGGTAAGTCTCGTTTTATTGAACATATGGCCTGGAAATTACAAAAGCCATTAATTACTGTGGCCTGTAATGAAGATATGACTGCTTCTGATCTCGTTGGTCGTTATTTATTAGATGCCAATGGTACACGCTGGTTAGATGGCCCATTAACCATTGCTGCCCGTATTGGTGCAATTTGTTATTTAGATGAAATCGTTGAAGCTCGTCAGGATACCACCGTCGTTATTCACCCATTAACGGATCATCGTCGTAACCTGCCATTAGATAAAAAAGGTGAGCTGATCAATGCACACCCTGACTTTCAATTAGTCATTTCTTATAACCCGGGTTATCAGAGCTTGATGAAAGATTTAAAGCAATCAACCAAACAACGCTTTACTGCTTTAGATTTTGATTACCCCAGTGCCAATACAGAAGCAGGAATTGTTGCAAAAGAAGCGGATATTGATATAGAGACGGCTTCTAAACTCGTTAAAATTGCAGAAAGCGCCAGAAACTTGAAAGGTCACGGTTTGGATGAAGGTATTTCTACCCGATTGATGGTTTATGCTGCGCAATTAATGAATCATGGAGTTGCTCAAAATGATGCTTGTCGTATGGCCCTCGTCAGACCGATAACGGATGATGCTGATATTCTCAGTACACTTAATCATGCCGTTGATGCGGTCTTTGATTAATAAGGATTGAGTCACTATGAATAGCATTGATGTAAGTGTTGATTTTTCTTTTCAGGGGAAACATTACACCCCAGTCATCACCATTGAGCTGGATAGCTTTATTCAACAAAAAGAGCCTACGTCTTTTCATCGTCTCATTGCCAATCAACATGAAATTGATTGCTACTCCTACTTATATGAAGTAATGGAGTCCAGTGCTATTTTTTATGGTAATCCTCAGGGGTTAGCAGTAGAGCATACACAAAATGATCAGTTTAATTTAGATGGCTATGTGAAACAATCCAGAGAAAATGAACTGCTTGAAACAATTTTACAAATTGCACAGCAAGAAATGAACATCTCTGACTTTACTGAGAACCAATCACTTAAAAATGCGTTATTACAGGCATATAGACTTGGCAATAGCTAAAGAGCCTTTAGCCTCAATATAAAGTTAAGTAACATTCGGGTACACAGCATGGATGAAGAATTACTAGAGCAATACCGAAATCAATTAAAATGCAGCTTCGAACAGCTTGATGATACCTTTGAAGACTGCATGCTTGAAGCCTTTACCTCCCTGTCCGATCAGGGGATTAAAAATTACCTTAAAGGTGCTTCATTAGTTTGCATGATTGGGCGTGGTTTTGAGCCCGTACTGGTCTATCTGGAAGAAATGCCACAAGTGGCTAAATTATTAGGTGAAAGCTGCTTAAGTACGGTTTCTCAGGCTGTATGGGATTTATCACGATCACCTAACGGTAATTCAATCCCTCCTTTTTTAAATTCGATTGCCGAAGCTTCTCACCGTTTGGGTAGTGAGGAATTATTTCAAAAGTACCTCGACCTGTTATTTGACTTAGCAGAAAAAACAACAGGTTCTATTCATGGACATCATACAACCTTCCCAAGTCCAGGACTGCCGCTGTTACTAGCGAATGTACCTTATTTACTGAACCAGTTATCGCTTGAAGGTCTGCAAAACTGGGTTGATTATGGTGTTCGTAATTATCCTGATCACCCTGAACGTCAGGAAAATTATTTTTCGCTGCAATCTGCTGATAGCAAAGCCATTTTACAGCGTGAACATCATGGCACATTATTTATTGATAATGAACGAAAGCTTAATTTATACCTTATGGCCTTATGGAATGTAAAATTCTACATGATCCCTTATTCCACAGGTTTTGATGAGTTGCGTAAACCTGTTCCCTATTTTGATAAATTAGGGGTGCGAGTGCCTGATGTTTTAGATGACATTGTGGATGACACAAAAAAAGTGGTCACTAAAGGCATTGATCGTTACCGTGCAATTCTTTCGCATATTGTTGCCCATAAACGCTGCTCAACACCCATTATTGCCGACAATTTCAGTCCTTTTCAGCGTGTTGCAATCGAAACCCTGGAAGATTCACGTGTGGAATTATTAGCCATGCGAATTTATCCCGGCCTGCGTTCAATATATATTTCGTTGCATCCTCGCCCCATAGAGGATGACTGTGATAATAAAATCGAGTCTTGTATTCGCCACCGTTTAGCGATGCTCTCTTACGCAATTTTGAATCCCGATCATGGTTACAGCAATCCCGATATACTTGAATGCCGCGAACGTTTTTTTGCAGCGATGCATGAGAGTGAATCCAGCACATCTGAGATGGCCTCTATTGCTATTTCTTTTATTGCAAAAACACGTCGCCAGACTGATCAATTAGCAAAAATGTATTTTAAAGATACCGAAATAGACTACCGTGATGAAAATCGCCATCTCTGGATCTATATTGAACTCAGTGATGATGAGGAAATGTTTGAAGATCGCAAACACCAGGATAAAAAAGAAGAGGAAGAGGAAGATAAAGGCCTGCCACCCAGGCACTATCATGAGTGGGATTATAATACTAAATCTTATCGCCCAGATTGGGTGAGTCTGTATGAAACTCTGCATCCACCAGGAAACCCGGCTGACATTGATGCCTTATTAGAAAAGCACGCACTATTAGCCAAACGTTTAAAACAATTACTGGACTTATTAAAACCACAGCAATATGTCCGTATTCGCTATCAGGAAGACGGCAGTGAGCTGGATTTAGATACCGCCATTCGCTCTCTGATTGATTTTAAGAGTGGTCATACGCCCGATCCGCGTATCAATATGAGCCATAGAAATGATGGACGTGATATTGCCGTCATGCTGTTATTGGACTTATCTGCCTCATTGAATGAAACGCCTCCAGGCAGTGATAAGACTATTTTACAACTGAGTCAGGAAGCTGTTTCTTTACTGTCCTACGCAATTGAACATCTGGGTGATCAATTTGCTATCGCAGGGTTTTCGTCCAGTACCCGCCATGAAGTCCGTTACCAACATATCAAAGGTTATAGCGAACACTGGGGTGATCATGTTAAAGCTCGACTGGCTGCTATAGAAGCCGGTTATTCAACTCGCATGGGCGCAGCTTTACGCCATGCAGCTCATTATTTAGGAAATTGTCAGGCAGACAAAAAATTATTGTTAGTGCTGACCGATGGAGAACCGGCTGATATTGATGTCAATGATCCGAAATTATTAATTGAGGACACACGTAAAGCCGTACAAGAACTGGATCAGGACGGAATTTATACCTTTTGTATTAACCTCGATCCTCATGCTGATGAGTATGTCCAAAATATTTTTGGCAAACAATTTTTAGTTATTGATAAAGTAGAACAACTACCCGAAAAATTACCCTATTTATTTATCTCTTTGACAGGGTGATAACATTTAGTTGAAATTCTTAACCTGGAAAAAAGACCAGAAAAGATGCCGTACTTTTTATTAGTGGCCACATGGGGGCCAACAATTGGTGTCAGAGATCATACAGAATCTCTGGCGATTGTTTTTGGTTCAACTATGCTGACAGCGATTATTATTGGCTAGATTTATGGTCGTAATAAACGGGCATAGTGTCGCACATGTATCCTATTGGTTTACTTCCGGTTTTTTTACGCATTGGTGGCGTTAAATTTCTTCCCAAATCAAGAAGGAACTAGTGGATCGATGGAGAGAAAAAACGGCGTGTCCCACAATGATCGATTTAAATTCAAAAGATGAATCTCGTCACTGTATTGAGTGCTTTAGATGTCTTAACCTAAAAAAATCAGTTAACCCTGCCAGCAACCAAAATTTAGCATAAACAACCTAAAAGTCTGACTTATTATGTTCTATGAAGGAGCTGGCAGTCCCACATAATTATCAGAGCCCAATTAACCTTAAATTTCTCCATTACCTTTGCCAAAATAAGGCTCCAGCACTCATTGTAATTTAACTGCGTCGCAGTTGATTTTAAATTTCAAAACCAATGATCTTATCACTGGATAAACGTCGTCTGACAATAACTACTCGCCGCTCTTTTTCCCAACCTTGCAATTGAAGTTGATCTTCTTTAGCTTCCCATTCTTTGTTAATATAAGTCCACTCTCCTAACTCATGATGCTTGTATACCCATGACCTATGA
>JAIVER010000079.1 GCA_023864145.1 Thiohalomonas sp.
AATGAAAAGGTGAGAAATAATCATTTTTTTCACAATGCTAAAGAGTTTCGACAGAAAATTAATGAGTTCTTTGATGAAATTTTACCGAGCCTTGGAAAATCATTAGATTCTCGAATTAATGACAATTTCCAAGTGTTCGATCCTGCATTTTCAAGTTGATTGGCTATATATACTGAGTAGGTAGGATGCAAATCGGGAGTAATGGGATCTTTTTGAATCAGCCCTATATCCATAGAACATTTGTCATGCTCGAAGTCATCATTGCCCAGGCGTTCTGAAATTACTTTTCCAGGCAAATTGCACTGAATACGAAAAATGCTATCAGGTACTTGCTTAATTAGTTCCCTTGCCAATGCGATTGCCTGAGTTAGAACTCCATAAGCATGCGATGAAATTGTGAGGTGAATTCGTGGGCCATGATCAGCCATGTCTGGATTTTTCTCTTATTATATTTGAGTAATAAATATATCATAATCCTATGACACGATAAAAATGGAAAAAAAACGATAAATATGTTATTTTTCCGCTCCTTAAGTTAATTCTTAGTACACTATTCCTAATTACTAAAAAATGTGAGGACGCATCCTGATGCCAGGTAAGTTATATATTCAAACCTTTGGTTGCCAGATGAACGAGTATGATTCGGCAAAAATGGCGGATGTTCTGCGTGAATCGCATGGGGTTGAGCAGGTGCAGGAACCTCAGCATGCTGATATTCTCTTGCTTAATACCTGTTCTATCAGGGAAAAATCTCAGGAAAAAGTCTTTTCATTACTGGGCCGTTTTCGTCAGCTTAAAGAATTAAATCCCAATATTGTTATTGGTGTGGGCGGCTGTGTGGCCAGTCAGGAAGGTGAGCTGATCCGTCAGCGAGCGCCTTATGTGGATTTAGTCTTCGGCCCGCAGACATTGCATCGTTTACCTCAGATGCTGGATGAAGTGTCAAAAATTCATCAGCCGGTTATTGATATCTCTTTCCCTGAAATTGAAAAATTTGATAATTTACCCGAGCCGCGTGCTGAGGGGCCCAGTGCTTTTGTCTCTGTGATAGAAGGCTGTAGTAAGTATTGTACCTTTTGTGTGGTTCCTTATACCCGTGGTGAAGAAATTTCCCGTCCCTTAGATGATGTGGTGGCTGAAGTGGCCTCACTTGCCGATCAGGGAGTGCTAGAAGTGAATTTACTGGGGCAGAATGTCAATGCCTATCGTGGCGAAACTCATGAGGGCGATATTGCTGATTTGGCGATGTTGATCCACTATATTGCTCAAATTGACGGTATTCAAAGGATTCGATATACCACCTCACATCCTAATGAGTTTTCAGATAGTCTGGTGGAAGTTTATCGTGAAGTACCGGAGCTGGTGAGCTTTCTGCATCTGCCGGTTCAAAGCGGCTCTGATAGAATTTTAAGCATGATGAAGCGTGGTCATTCTGCTCTGGAATATAAGAGCAAGATCATACGTATTCGTAAAGCTCGCCCGGATATCTATTTATCATCTGATTTTATTGTCGGTTTTCCCGGTGAAACCGAAGCGGATTTTCAGGCAACGATGCAGTTAATTGAAGATATACGTTTTGATCAGAGTTTTAGTTTTATTTATAGCCCCAGACCGGGTACTCCGGCAGCAGCATTGCCTGATGATGTGCCTATGGCAGTTAAAAAAGAACGTTTGACTCAATTGCAGGCACGCATTAATGAGTTTGCCATGGAATATTCGCAACAAATGATCGGCACTCTTCAACAGGTGTTAGTATATGGAGTATCGAAGAAAGATGCCTCTGAAGTGGCTGGTAGAACAGAAAATAATCGAGTGGTTAATTTTGATCCTGAAGGACAGGATTTAGTGGGCAAAATAATCCCGGTTAAAATAACAGATGCGTATCGTAACTCTTTGCGTGGTGAACTGGTTTAACTAATTGGGGAAAAAAGTGACAAAAAGAATGACATATCAAACAGCTCAAATAAAAGCAACAGAACTTGTTCTTGAACCCGTATGATAATACCCGTCTTGTTAATCTCTGCGGACAACTTGATGAACATCTAAGATTAATTGAACGCCGCCTGGCAGTACAAATTGCTAACCGGGGCAATCAGTTTAAAATCACGGGTAAGCCGGATGACAGAGATGCGGCAATTGCCGTGTTGGAAACCCTGTATGAAGAAAGCAAAAACACAGTTCTTGATCCTCAGCGTGTTCATCTGTTTTTACAGGAATCAGGTATCGAAGCACAGATAAAAGATGATAGCTCAAATGATAAGCAGGGTGAAGTATCAATTCTGCCCGGTCGCAGTTTAATCAAACCTCGCGGTAAAAATCAGCAAGATTATTTACTGCGTGTACAGAAGCACGATATTAACTTCGGTATTGGCCCGGCGCAGGTACCGGGAAAACTTTTTTGGCTGTTGCCTGTGCAGACACTGGAACGTGATCAGGTGAGGCGAATCATACTCACTCGTCGGCAGTTGAAGCGGGTGAAAACTTAGGCTTTTTACCGGGTGATTTATCACAGAAAATTGATCCCTATTTGCGAGCACTCTATAATGCTTTGTATGAAATGCTGGGCTTTGAAAAAGTGGCTAAGCTGATCGAACGTAATGTGATAGAAGTAGCACCTTTTGCCTTTATGCGTGGTAGAAGTCTGAATGAATCATTTATTATTTTAGATGAAGCACAAAATACCACACGTGAACAAATGAAAATGTTTCTCACACGTATTGGTTTTGGTTCAACTGCTATTGTTACAGCTGATATCACCCAGATTGATTTACCGGGCGGCAGACCATCGGGTTTAAAACATGTCATGATATGTTATCTAAGGTGAAAGGGATCAGCTTTACACATTTTAATTCTAAAGATGTGGTCAGACATGCTCTGGTATAAAAGATCGTTGATGCCTATGAAGAGGATGATCAATTAGAAGAAAAGAAAGCCGGCTCAACACGCTCGAAAAAAAGAACTTAGAAAATGAAGTATGACTTTGAGCTTTATCTGGATTTACAAAATACCCTGACTTCTAAATCAGCTTCTGACTCTTTTTCAGGTTCTGACAGTATTCCAGATAATGAAAAAATAGAGTCGTGGGTAAGACAGGCACTCATCACAGAAGCGCAGCAAAAGAAACATAATCATCAGGCAGTGAATAGTGAATATGAACTGACTATACGCATTGTAAACAAGGATGAAATGCAGTCTTTAAATAAATCCTATCGTCATAAAGATAAGGTCACTAATGTGCTGTCTTTCCCCTATGAATATTTTCCCTTTGATCCACCCGCAGAAGTACAGCTGCCATTACTGGGTGACCTGGTGATTTGTCATGATATTGTTGTTGAAGAAGCACACCAGCAGAACAAAACTGTAGAAGCACATTGGGCACACATGGTGGTTCATGGTGTCTTACACCTCAAAGGCTATGATCATATCGATGATGATAAAGCTCAGCAGATGGAAGCATTGGAAATCGAAATTCTAAAAAAATTAACTATTTCTGATCCCTATCAATAATTCTGTCTGGTTTTGCATGTTCTTCAGCGCTCATGTAAAATTCATATACAGTATATTATATTTGGTTTAAAACATGAAAGAAGAGCGGCCTGGCAAGACTTCTACTTTAAAAAGCAGAAGTCGAAATTTACTAAAACGAATAGGTCACGCCTTAATTGGCGAAATTACTGATAAATCCCGTCTAATGGACATTTTACGTGAAGTTCAGTTGCGTAATGTGATCAGCAGTGAAACCCTTTCCATGATTGAAGGCGTGATGGAAGTGACTGATATGCAAGTGCGTGAAGTCATGATACCGCGCTCACAGATGATTGTTATTAAGCATGATGCCAGTGCTGATGATATTTTAGCCTGCATTATTGAATCTGCCCACTCCCGTTTTCCTGTGATTGGTGACAATCGTGATGATATTGAAGGCATTATTCTGGCTAAGGATATGCTTAACTTTTTTGCCAAAGAAGATCACAGAAATCTGGATCTAAAAGAATATATGCGTTCGGCAGTCTTTATCCCAGAAAGTAAACGTCTCAATGATCTACTCCGGGATTTTCGTGCCAATCGTAATCACATGGCTATGGTCGTTGATGAATATGGAGGCGTTTCGGGTCTGGTGAGCATTGAGGATGTTTTAGAAGAAATTGTTGGTGAAATAGAAGATGAGCATGATCTGGAAGAAGACAGTAATATTACGTCTCAGGGTGAAGGAGTTTATACCGTTCAGGCTCTGACAGAAATTGATGAATTTAATGAATTTTTCAAATCAGACTTTAACAATGATAAATTTGAAACAATCGGTGGTATTATTATGAATGCCTTTGCTTATATGCCCCAAAGAGGCGAAGAAATTGAGTTGGGTAATTTTTTGTTTAAAATAACTCGTGCTGATCATCGCCGTATCTATAGCCTTAGAGTTATCAGAGTCTCTGTCACAGTTTCACCTCGATCATAAATGTCTCAATTTAATGCTAATAAAACAGCTCATAAGGCCATTAATAAAAGTCTGGTTGAATTATTACCAGAAAGCTTACGCAAATGCCTGACAAAGGGAATTTCAGCCTGGTTTTTTGTGTTTCTTTTTGGCGCACTGCTCCCCACGGCTTTTGCACCCTTTAATACCCAGTCGACTCTGTTTTCATATCTGATCTTTTTCCCTCTGGTTCTTTTCTTATATCAACTATTACATACTCGTACTGCTAAAGAAGCGTTTTATAAAGGGGCTGTCTATGGTATCGGCTTGTTTAGTGTCGGAGTTTCCTGGCTTTATGTGGCAATTCATGATTTTGGTGCTGCTCACTGGTCCTTAGCGGGGTTCTTTACCGGTGGGTTTATTTTATTACTATCCTCATTCTATGCTTTTTTTGCCTGGAGTGTCTTTAAAATAAGGCAAAAAAAGAGTATTCCACAGACGTATCTGAGCCTTTTTTATCTGCCTGTGCTGTGGGTTTTCTTTGAATGGCTGCGTAGCTGGCTGCTGACCGGCTTCCCCTGGATATTATCAGGCTATCCTTTAATTGAAACCCCTCTTGCTGGTTTTGCCCCGATTATGGGGATCTATGGACTCTCATGGCTGGTGGCTTTTAGCACAGCACTATTGATAGCCAGAATCAAGCCCTCTATCAGTCTTATCAGTATAGGCTTACTTTTTAGCAGTGGCTGGCTATTGGGTCAAATTCAATGGAGTGAACCCCTGGGCAAACCTTTGTCGGTGGCATTAATTCAGGGTAACGTAAACCAGACGGTAAAATGGGATCGCTGGCAACTGGAAAAAACCAAGCAGCTTTATATTTCATTGAGTCAGGATCAGTGGCAAAGCAATGACTTGATAGTCTGGCCGGAAAATGCCATTCCCGTGTTTTATCATACATTAAAAAGCGGTTTTTATCATAACCTGACTCTGCAGGCAGAAAAAACACAAACAGAGCTGATCACTGGACTGCCAGTTTTTGATGATAAAATGCAGCAATATTACAATTCAATGACTAACTTTGGCGGTCAGCAAGGCTATTATTATAAAACTCATTTAGTGCCATTTGGTGAATACGTGCCTCTGGCCTCTTTAATTCGTGGTATTATTCGGTTTTTTAATATGCCCATGTCAGCCTTTAGTGCAGGGGAGCCTGATCAACCTCCGCTTATAATCAAAGGACATAAAGCGGTTGTTACCTTGTGTTATGAAGATGTTTTTCCTCAGGATATGATGAGACATATTTCTCAATCCCAATTTATCATTAACTTATCTAATAACGGCTGGTATGGTGATTCCTTCGCACCGCATCAACACCTGGAAATGGCCCGCATGCGAGCACTGGAAACTAGTCGTGAACTCATCCGCAGCACCACCAGCGGAATTTCAGCAATTATTGATTCTAAAGGTAAAGTGCTGGTCAAAGGCCCGCAATTCAAAAGAGCAGTTATTAATGGCAAACTGCAACCCAGAACAGGTACAACTCCTTATGTGTTTTGGGGTAATTATCCCATTGTTTTACTTTTTATTGTGACCTTATTGCTCCTTAAAAGAGCTCCTTCAAAGATACTTAACTAAGAATAAATGTAACGATTCAGTGTCTATACCCATGACCTATGAAAATGCTTGATTTTCATAGAGAAGAAGATCAAAAATATCCAATGACGCAAATTACTCTCACAGCCCATGAAAAATCAGCTCTAGAAATGCAACATAAGCATTCTGGAAATGGAAAAGAACGAGAT
>JAIVER010000080.1 GCA_023864145.1 Thiohalomonas sp.
ATTTTACCGAGCATTGGAAAATCATTAGATTCTCGAATTAATGATAATTTCCAAGTGTTCGCTCCTGCATTTTCAAGTTGATTGGGTATATGTAAAGGATTAGAAATTTTTAGAGTCCTATATTCAAATTCAGAACGAACATCAAGCACCACCTGATCATTTTTTATTCTCTCAAATAATGCTTCTTTGCTGTTCTTTGCTGATACTTTCAACTTGAGGATATAATTTACGGCCGGGAAAACCTTCATCTGATTGAGCAAAAGAGAGTTTGGAAAAACATATAATTGACAACAAAGTGGCAATTAAAACAAAGTAAAAACTTAAAAACCTGTAAAAAACAATACCTCGCATCTGCATAATTCCTATATTTATTTTTTAATTGATTAAATGAATATCAGCAGAGTTTGTTTTAATTTATATATCTTTATTATTTTGTAACTATTCAGCGTGTATTTCTAAATAACATTTGTTAAGCCTATGGCCATTTATTTTTATTATAGTCTGAGTATAGCTTCTGTCTATCTAAAATCACAGAAATTTAAGAATTATTGTTATAAAAAGAAGTGAAGTTTTTCTTTTTTCGCCACCAACGTCTTAATAATTTTTTTGTGACGATGAGTCGCCTGCCTGTCGGGGAGAGTAATTCCAGCTGAAATAATTTTCCAGCATCAAGATCCTTTAAAATATCGTGTAAATAATTTTTTTCAAATTGTTCCAGCAAAGCAACCCAGCTAAAGATATCTTTATTTTGGATGACACGAGAAAAATCATCCAAGATACAAATAACATTTTTTTCATGAGCATTTGAAATTAACGAATAGTTATCTGGAACACTAGAACAGTCTCCACCACTAACAAGAGCCAGACCCTGAACAATAATATTATCAGCATAAAGCAGCACATCACCAGCAACATTTCCCTTATAAAAAAAAGAATTTAATAACTCAGAATTCCTGTCTTGTCCCCAAAACCATAGACTATTAATTGGCACCTTATTATTTTCCCCTCTGAGTTTATTAATAGGACTCTGATGCAGAATCATCTGAAATTCATTAAATAAATTTAACCAATATCGACTTTCTTTTGTATTAGCGCAAAGCAGATAAGATTTAACTGATTGCCCAATTACTTTTTCAGGTGGAACGGTTTCAATATCAATAGGTCTATCTGAAACAAGATACCAGCGTTCAGCTGAAACGACTTTAATTGTCCAAAAGTTATCCTCTTTAAAATCATTAAAAAATTGATTAATTTCTTCTACCAGTTGTTCAGATTCTTGCAATGAAATATCAAAATTTTCTATTTGTGCTAAAACCAGTTGATCACGGTCAGGCACCATAAAACAAGGATCGAGCCTCATTAACCATTTATCTTTGAGAGCCTCCAAAGGCAGTAAATCTTCACTGTCATTACCTTCATTTTTTAAGTCCCGGCTTTTAAAATCCCGCCTTTTAAAATCAAAGCAATAGGATAAACTGGCAATAGGCAGCTGATGGAAATGTGTCTGCAACGGAAATTGATCTAATATACAAGTGTAAAGATTATTATTAGTAGTGTCGCAGGTCTCAGGGCTAATGTATTTTCCACGAGATAAAAAATTTGAAAATACAGGTAATTCAGGTAAGTCTTGAGCGGGTAGTTCTTTAATGTAAGGGACCGGATCGATGAGACCCGGTACAATAAGGCGAAGTGTCGTTCTCATAAACCAGAGCTTATAAAAGGATTCTCATAAACAAAAGAATTAGTCAGCATCCAAATGCTCTAAACGGATACGCACAAGATCACCATCAACAACATCCAAAGAATGAATTTTCTCCAGTGCCACATTCATATTCTTTTCAATGGTTGTATGAGTAATAATGATAATCGTTGATTTATCTTCACCGGCACTATGTTCTTTTTGTAACATAGAATCAATATTAATACCATTATCAGCTAAAATAGACGTTATGTCAGCCAAAACACCGGTTTGATCTGAAGCTGAAATACGTAAATAATAAGCTATTTCAATCTCTTCAATGGGTAATATTGGCGTATTTGATAAGGAGTCTGGCTGGAATGCTAAATGAGGCACTCGATTTTCAGGATCAGAAGTCAATACACGAAGCACATCAACAATATCACCAACCACAGCAGATGCAGTAGGTTCAGCACCAGCACCAGCACCATAATATAAAGTCGGTCCAACTGCATCGCCCTTAACTAAAACAGCATTCATAACACCATCAACATTGGCAATTAAATGGCGTTTTGGAATCAATGTAGGATGCACACGCAGTTCAATACCGGCTTCAGTTCGACGTGTCACACCAAGGTGTTTAATCGAATACCCAAGTTCACTGGCAAAATCGACATCTTCACGAGTGATCTTACTAATACCTTCAGTGTAAACTTTTTCAAACTGCAAAGGAATACCAAAAGCAATTGAAGCCAGAATGGTTAATTTATGTGCCGCATCTATACCTTCAACATCAAAGGTCGGATCAGCTTCGGCATAACCAAGACGTTGAGCTTCTGCTAATACCGAGTCAAAATCACGCTGCTTATCACGCATTTCAGTGAGAATAAAATTACCCGTACCATTAATAATACCCGCTAACCACTCAATCTTGTTTCCCGCCAGTCCTTCTCGTATGGCCTTGATAATTGGAATACCACCGGCAACGGCAGCTTCAAAGACAACCATAACACCCTTCTTTTGTGCAGCAGAAAAAATTTCATTACCATGTTTGGCGATCAGCGCTTTATTTGCTGTGACAACATGCTTGCCATTGGCAATCGCTTTAAGCACCAATTCACGTGCAAGAGTATCACCACCGATGAGTTCAACAAGGATAGACACTTCAGGATCAGAGACCACTTCCATAGGATCTTCGGTCAGTTTAATACCGTCTGTTTGACAAATACGGGGTTTATTAATATCACGCGCTGAGGCATGACTGACAATAATGCCACGTCCGGCACGGCGAGATATTTCATCTGCATTACGTTGCAGAACATTAACTGTACCACCACCGACGGTGCCTAAGCCTAATAAGCCAACCTTAAGTGCTTCCAAAAGATTCTCCATTTATTAATTACATTTTTCGCGCAGAATTATAGCAATTGTCTTGTCTGAAATTAAGAAGTCATTGTATTCTCTTTATTCTTGCTCTTTATTTCTTAAAGACGCCGACTTTGTCTTTTTTAAACATATCCCGTAAGCCGCGTATTGCCTGGCGGGTTCGATGTTCATTTTCAATAAGACTGAAACGTACATGATCATCACCATATTCACCAAAACCAATGCCTGGTGAAACAGCAACTCTGGCCTCTGTTAATAGTTTTTTGGAAAACTCCAATGAGCCCATTTCTTTATATTCTTCAGGAATTGGTGCCCAGACGAACATTGTTGCTTTGGGTTTTTCTACATGCCAGCCAATAGAATCAAGTCCGGAGCATAATACATCACGACGCACCTGATACATATCACGAATTTCTTTAACACATTCCTGAGGACCATCAAGAGCATGAATCGCTGCCACTTGAATGGGAGTAAACATACCATAATCAAGATAAGACTTTATACGGGTTAAAGCGGCTACTAAAGTCGGATTACCACACATAAAGCCCACTCGCCAGCCCGGCATATTATAGGTCTTTGATAAGGAATAAAATTCAACCGCAATTTCTTTAGCACCAGGAACCTGCAATATTGAAGGTGCCTTGTAACCATCAAACACAATTTCTGCATAGGCAATATCATGTACCACCCAAATTTTATGTTCTCGGGCAATCTTCACCACTTTTTCAAAAAATTCCAGCTCAACACATTGTGTTGTAGGATTGCCGGGAAAGTTAAGCACTAACATTTTCGGCTTAGGCCATGAATCTTTAATGGCTTTTTCTAATTCTGCAAAGAAATCCACATCAGGCGTCATTGGCACATGACGAATATCAGCCCCGGCAATGACAAAACCATAGGGATGTATAGGATAGGATGGATTAGGCACAAGCACGGCATCACCAGGGCCGACGGTGGCCAGAGCAAGGTGTGCAAGACCTTCTTTGGAACCAATAGTGACAATAACTTCTGACTCAGGATCCAGCTCCACATCATAACTACGCTTATACCAGTTACAAATGGCTTTACGCAAGCGAGGCACACCACGCGACATAGAGTAACGATGGGTATCATTTCGTTGCGTCGCTTCAACCATTTTATCAACAATATGCTGCGGGGTGGGTTGATCAGGATTACCCATACCAAAATCAATGATATCTTCCCCGCAGGCTCGTGCTTTGGCTTTCAATTCATTAATAATATTGAAAACATAAGGGGGCAAACGTTTAATTCGCTGGAAATCGTCGTTCAAAAAAATAGCCTCATTATAACATCTGAAATTAAAAAAATCTCACACTTTAAGGACTCTCTAAATTCAGATCAAATTTTAATAGTTAACCTGTAAAAATACTTACCCTAAGCCTTGCTGTCAATCACTAAAAGGTTTTTTTTAAATTTATTTAAGTTTTTCTGCCATTTTTTCAGCCAAAGATAGCAAAATTAAACTATTTTAAGCTGTTTTTTTATAAAAATAGCTCTAAAATCAAGCTTTCACATAACTTGTCTAAAAACCGTTCAGGATCATTATGTTACAGCTTGAAAGTATTGATAATCCTTATTCATTTCATTCTTATGATGAGCACAGTGCAAAACTCATTAAACCTAATCATAATATTCATACAAATCATTCAATTGATGATGATTTGATTGAAATATCAACAACAACAGTAATTTATAAAGATTTACTTGAATCGAATGGACCTCCCAGCGTCTTTTAATGAATTCAATGAGCAATACATTGCAAGATTAGTTAAACATGATGCTGATATTTTTCTTATTGGTACCGGAGCAAGCTGCAGGTTTCCAGATAAATCCATTTTACAATTTATAGCTGACAATACGCTGTCTATTGATTTTATGAATATTGGAGCAGCCTCACGTACGTTTAATATTTTAGCCCGTGAGTACCGTAAAGTCGCAGCACTCATTTTTTTTAAATAAAACGTAACTATTCAGTGTGTATTCCTAAAGACCGTTTTTATAAACCTCTGCTAATATTTCCTTTGCACCTCTTGAAAGTAAATCATCTGCCAGTTCAATGCCCATTTGTTCAGCATTTTCTGCAGCTCCCTCAATATTCCCTACCACTAGTTCTTTACCATCCGGCGAACCAACAAAGGCACGCATTGAAAGATGATCGCCATGCAACTGAGCAAAACCAGCAATAGGCAGCTGACAGCCACCTTCAAGACGTTTGTTCAAAGCACGTTCTGCGGTAAGACGTATGGTGGTTTCTTTATGAGACAAACACTCAATTAACTGGTGAGTTTGTGCATCATCAACACGACACTCAATACCTACAGCACCCTGCCCCATTGCCGGAAGACTTTGTTCAATAGTGAGGAAGCTGCTAATACGATCTTTCATTTCTAAACGAATTAAACCCGCTGCTGCTAAAATAATGGCATCATATTCACCATCATCCAGTTTTTTTAAACGTGTGTTCACATTACCACGCAAAAATTTGATTTGCAGATCAGGGCGATATTTAAGTAATTGACTTTGACGACGTAAACTTGATGTGCCCACTACAGCACCTTGCGGTAAATCATCTAGTTGAGAAAACGTATTGGAAACAAAAGCATCTCTTGGATCTTCACGTTCACAAATAACAGCCAGATGAAGACCTTCCGGAAATTCAACTGGCACATCTTTCATTGAATGCACAGCAATGTCAGCGTCACCTGCTAATAAGCCTTCTTCCAGCTCTTTAACAAAAAGGCCCTTGCCTCCCACTTTTGCCAAAGGAACATCGAGAATTTTATCCCCTTTAGAAAGCATCTTAACCAATTCAACTTCTAAATCAGCATAATGTGCCAGTAATTCATCACGAACGAAATAAGCCTGCCATAGAGCCAAGGGACTTTTACGGGTGGCAATTTTAATAATTTTTTTGCTCATAATATTCTTTGGTTCGGTGAGTTAAAATAGAGGTTACTACTAAAAGTAATTGGGGCGAAATTATAGCAGATATTGAGCCTGTTCTCATATAAAACTTCCCTGTTATATACCCATGACCTATGAAAATGCTTGATTTTCATAGAGAAAAAGATCAAAAATATCCAATGACGCAAATTACTCTCACAGCCCATGAAAA
>JAIVER010000081.1 GCA_023864145.1 Thiohalomonas sp.
ACTCAATACAGTTTTTCAGAATTTAAATATTCTGAGGTTGAGGTGTGCCTAAATGTAAAGCAAATTGCTTATATTTGATCTGTCCCAATTTATTGACTCTTAGCTAACATAAACAGCCTTTTGTGGGCAATGCCCACCCTTCGAATCGTAAAGCAGAATTGATCATCCCTCAATGCCTCTTATGGTTTAGGTAATGCATTCGCCAGGCGACGAGTTTCCTGTAATAATTCTGAAGTCGAATTACCCAGACAGGTAAAATGCCCCATCTTACGGCCTACTCTGGCTTCTCTCTTACCATATAAATGTAATTTAACATTTGGATTAGACAGCAGTTGCGCCCAGTCGGGTTCTCCATTTGACCAGATATCACCTAAAATATTAAACATCACCACAGGTGACAGCAGCTCTACACTTCCGGCAGGCAGACCACACATCATTCTGACTTGCTGTTCAAATTGTGATGTTTTGCAGGCATCAATCGTATAATGTCCGCTATTATGAGGACGTGGAGCCACTTCATTAATGAGCAGGCGATCATCTGTGGTATAGAAAAATTCAACCGCCATAATGCCGCAATAATCCAGCTTTTCTGAAAATTCTGATGCTTCATTAATGGCGACATCAAGGATGCGTTTAGGTAAACTGCTAGGTACGGCTGTATATTCTAGAATGCCATTCACATGATGATTTTCACCCACTGGATAACAGGTAATTTCACCATCATCTCCACGGGCTAACACCACTGAAACCTCAGATGCCAGATTGACTTTTTCTTCAAGTACGCAATGTACTGAACCCATAGTTTCAAATGCATTAATTGCTTCATCAAGATTATTAACTATAGCCTGACCTTTGGCGTCATAGCCAAAACTGGCTACCTTCAAAATAGCGGTACCTCCAATCTGTGTTAAGGCGAAATCCAGATCATCTTTTTCGTAAATCGGGAAAAAACGTGCTGTTTCAAAAGCATTATCAGCAAGAAAGGTTTTTTCAGCAATTCGATTCTGGGCAATTTCAACGGCTGCGGCTGAAGGTCTTACTGGAATGGTTTGTTCCAGTTTTCTTAATGTTTTAGAGGGGATATTTTCAAATTCAGTGGTGATGGCATCACAGTTATTGGCCAATTGTTCAATTGCCCAGTGATCACTATATGAAGCATGGATATGCTCATCCGCAATTCTACCTGCCGGGCTATCTGGATCGGGATCGAGCACAATCACATGATAACCCATGGCATGTGCCTCCATAACAAACATTCTTCCCAGCTGACCACCACCGAGCATACCCAGAGTTTTTCCTGGCAGGATCATGATACAAACCTCATTGCTTGTTTATACAAGAGTCATAACAGGCGAATAAATTCGCCCCTACATGATAAAAATTAATATATTTAGGTACTAGTGGCACTATACTAACAGGGTAGTTCCATCTTAAGACGGCCTGTGCCTGTTTTTTTCTGAATGCCTGTAGTTTATCAGCTATTGCGTTATCTTCAACTGATAGTATTGACGCTGCATACAATCCGGCATTGGCTGCATCTGCTTCTCCAATAGCAAAAGTCGCTACAGGAATCCCTTTAGGCATCTGAACAATAGATAATAATGAATCCATACCCTTTAAATAACGTGAATTAACCGGTACACCTAATATTGGAATTGTGGTTTTAGCAGCCAGCATACCTGGAAGATGTGCTGCTCCGGCAATAATGCATTTCAAACCCTTTTCTCTTGCCTGCTATGCATATTGATATAATAAATCAGGTGTTCGATGTGCTGAAACAACGTTAGCCTCATAGGCAATACCAAAATCTTCAAGCTGTTGACAAGCATTTTTCATGACTTCCCAATCACTATTGCTACCCATCACGACACCAACTAAAAGTTTTTCTTTACTACTCATAATAATTCCACAAAGCGTGATTCAAACTGATTGAAGTGATACTTTTTTTATTTTTAATTATCCCTTTGATAGGGATAATTGTTGATCTGATAAAACAGAAAGAGAAATAACTCTTTATTAAGAAAGCTTAGGATCAAGCCCGCCACTTGCATAGCGACTAATCATAGTTTCTAATGTTTGAATCTTAATTTTTGATGCATGACCCGCAGTACCAAAAACTTCAAAACGTGCTTTACAAATACCCGACATCGCAGCGGTAGATGCTTTAAGGAATTTACGTGGATCAAAGTTAGCGGTATTTTCAGCCATGAACTTACGAACAGCACCAGTAGAAGCCATACGTAAATCAGTATCGATGTTCACTTTACGAACACCATTTTTGATACCTTCAACGATTTCTTCAACAGGCACACCATAAGTCTGACCCATATCACCACCATAGTTATTGATGATTTCTAACCATTCCTGAGGTACTGAAGAAGAACCATGCATAACCAGATGAGTATCAGGAATACGCTTATGAATTTCAACAATACGGTCAATACGCAGTACATCACCTTCTGGCTCTTTGGTGAATTTGTATGCACCATGAGAAGTACCGATTGCGATAGCAAGCGCATCAACACCTGTTTCTTTGACGAAAGTCGCCGCTTCTTCAGGATCAGTTAATAACATATCCAGATCCAGCTTGCCTTCAGCACCATGACCGTCCTCTTCACCCATCATGCCTGTTTCAAGAGAACCCAGACAACCTAGTTCACCTTCAACTGAAACACCACCAGCGTGTGCCATTTTAACCACTTCAAGAGTGCTATTCACATTATACTCAAAGCTTGATGGAGTTTTCATATCTGCTTCTAAAGAACCATCCATCATGACTGAGGTAAAACCTGACTGAATAGAACGTAAACAGACTGCTGGCTCTGAACCGTGATCCTGATGCATAACAACAGGAATATGCGGATACATTTCAACGGCAGCTGAAATCATGTGACGTAGGAATGGTTCACCTGCATAAGAACGAGCACCTGCAGAACCCTGCATGATCACTGGAGAGTCTGTTTCATCCGCAGCTTGCATGATGGCATGAACCTGCTCCATGTTGTTAACATTAAAAGCGGGTAGACCGAAGCTGTTTTCTGCTGCATAGTCCAGTAATTGACGCATTGAAATCAAGGCCATTTTGGCTCTCCTTTTTATTCTCAAAAATTAAACAAGTTTTTAAATTATATTTAAATATGTTGTCACTGCACTTATTGTAGAAATAAATGCGAAAAAATCTTTATTCTTTAAAATCAGGTTCAACTAACTCACCAACGGCGACAATCTTCATCGCATTGGTACCACCCATAACACCGGCTAAATCACCTTTAGTTATGATGACACGGTCACCATCTCTGACAATACCACGACGTTTCAGTTCATCGATCACTTCCATATTCACTTCAGCATGATCGCTTGTTGTCACATCAAAACTGACCGGAACAACACCACGATAAAGAGTCACTTTACGACGCGTATCGAGATGACCTGTAAAGGCAAAAATGGGTATGCCTGAACCAATACGAGACATCCACAATGTCGTTGAACCTGACTCAGTTAAGGCAACAATTGCCTTTACCTTGAGGTGATTGGCAGTATACATGGTTGACATAGCAATGGCTTCATCAACATGTGAAAATTCGGTATGGATACGATGTTCAGACTGACTAACCTGTCGCTGTTTTTCTGCTTCACGGCAAATTCTATCCATGGCAATAATGGCTTTTTCAGGGAATTTACCGGCCGCAGTTTCAACAGAAAGCATTACCGCATCTGTGCCGTCTAGTACTGCATTTGCCACATCGAAAACTTCAGCTCGTGTCGGTATCTGGTTTTCTATCATCGATTCCATCATCTGAGTAGCTGTAATAACTACCCGATTCATGCTTCGAGCTAAACTAATCAGGCGTTTTTGTATCGGGGGTAATGAAGCATCACCAATCTCTACACCTAAATCACCACGCGCAATCATGATTGCATCTGAGGCTTCAATTATTTCTTCAATACAATCCAGCGCTTCTGCGCGCTCAATCTTGGCGACTAGTCCACCATGCCCGCCAGCATTTCTAAAGAGCTTTCTGGCCAGATGGATATCATCAGCACAAAGAGGAAACGAGACAGCCAGATAGTCCGCTCCCATCTGTGCTGCTGTTTTAATATCTTTTTTATCTTTTTTACTTAAAGCCGGAGCAGAAAGACCACCACCTTGTAAGTTAATACCTTTGCGATCGGATAGTTTTCCACCTACTACAACACGACAGACAACTTCATGCTCTTCAACACGATCAACCCAAAAAACCAGGCGACCATCATCAACCAGTAGGTTATCACCTCGTTTCACATCATCAACGAGCGCTTTATAACTAATACCGACTCGATGTTGATCACCTTCATCTTTAGCAAGACTGGCATCAAATGTAAATTCATCACCTTCAGCTAACTCAATAGAAGCGTCACGAAAACGTTCGATGCGGATTTTGGGTCCCTGTAAATCAGCAAGTACGCCAACCTGACGACCAAAGGCTCTTGCTCTTGAACGCAATTTCTCTGCACGAGACAAATGCTCTTCAGCTGTTCCATGAGAAAAATTAATGCGCACTACATCAACGCCGGCTTCGATGATCTTATCTAAAACTTTAGGATCATCAGTTGCCGGCCCAAGTGTTGCGAGAATTTTTGTCCGTCTAAACATTTAGCATTCTACTATAAAAGGTTTCTGTAAATGGCGTTAGCAGCGAATGGCTCAATAATTAACCTTTTGCGCGTTCTTCTAATATTGCCACTGCAGGTAGTTTTTTACCTTCAAGGAATTCCAGGAATGCACCACCACCAGTAGAGATATAAGAAACTTTATCTGAAATACCATATTTGTCAACTGCAGCCAGAGTATCACCACCACCGGCAATTGAAAATGCAGGAGATTCTGCAATTGCCATTGAAATCGCTTTAGTGCCTTCACCAAATTGATCAAATTCAAATACGCCTACAGGGCCATTCCAGACAATAGTACCAGCCTTCATAATAATGTCAGCCAATGCTTTTGCAGTGTCAGGACCAATATCAAAAATCATATCATCATCCGTAGTATCAGCAACATTTTTAAGTGTTGCTTCAGCTGTTTCGGCAAATTCTTTAGCACAAACCACATCGGTAGGTACAGGAATATCGCCGCCACGAGCCACAGCTGCTTCTTTAAGACTTTTAGCGGTTGCCACTAAATCTTCTTCATAAAGTGATTTACCGACATTATGGCCTTCTGCAGCAATAAAAGTATTAGCAATACCCCCTCCAACAATAAGCTGATCAACCACTTTAGATAATGACTCAAGTACTGTTAATTTTGTCGATACTTTTGAACCCGCGACAATAGCAACCATTGGAGGTGCTGGATTATCCAGCGCTTTGCCCAGTGCTTCTAATTCACCTGCTAATAATGGTCCGGCACAGGCTATTGGTGCAAATTGTGATACACCGTAGGTTGAACCTTGTGCACGGTGAGCAGTACCGAAGGCATCCATAACAAATACATCACATAAAAGGGCATATTTTTTTGCTAAATCTTCAGCATTTTTCTTTTCACCAACATTAAAGCGAACATTTTCAAGAAGAACCACTTCACCATCAGCAATATCAAGACCATCAAGATAGTCTTTAAGCAGACGAACTTCTTTACCCATCAGGCCAGACATGTGTTCTGCCACAGGCGCCATGGAGAATTCTTCATTGTACTCACCTTCAGTCGGACGCCCCAGGTGAGACATAACCATGACCTTTGCTCCAGCTTTAAGTGCCAGCTCAATTGTAGGCAATGACGCTCTAATCCGTTTATCAGATGATACTTTGCCATCTTTAATTGGAACATTTAAGTCTTGACGGATTAGAACACGTTTCCCGGATAAGTCCAAATCGCTCATTTTAATAACTGACATGTAAATTCCTCTTTATCTATCTGGCTAAGTATTTCTAGCTAGCTTAATTTTAATCATTATTTAAATTCTTTTAAATTGTTACTCATTGATAGAGCAACAAATTTATAAAAGTGTTTAAATAATAACTATACCCAATCAACTTGAAAATGCAGGATCGAACACTTGGAAATTATCATTAATTCGAGAATCTAATGATTTTCCAATGCTCGGTA
>JAIVER010000082.1 GCA_023864145.1 Thiohalomonas sp.
GAAAATCATTAGATTCTCGAATTAATGATAATTTCCAAGTGTTCGATCCTGCATTTTCAAGTTGATTGGGTATAGAACATAATGAGTCAGATTTTTAGGTTGTTTATACTAAATTTTGGTTGCTGACAGGGTTAACTGATTTTTTTAGGTTGATGGTCTTATCATGATGGAGGGTGCTCTTAAAATTATTGCCGGTGGTTATAATATTGGTGGCGTGGGAGTCAGTGGTGCTCCTGGCGGCGATAAAGATGCCGCCTGCGCCCGTAAGGCATTAGAGACATTGGCTGAACGTATTGAATTTTCCATTGAAGACTAATAACTCCTTAGAACATCATTGCCCATTATGTAAAACAGTAGTCAGAGACTTATTTTATCAGGACAACCGTGATTATTATCGATGCTCAAATTGCTTACTGGTGTTTATAGCAGCACAGCAATTTTTGTCCTTAGAAAAAGAAAAATCGATGTATGATCACCATAAAAACTCACCTGATGATCCTCATTATCGAGATTTTCTCAGCCGCCTGTTTACCCCGCTGAATCAATATTTATCGCCACAAAGTCATGGCCTGGATTTTGGTTCCGGCCCCGGCCCCACGCTTTCAGTCATGCTTGAAGAAGCAGGTCATCAAATGAATATTTATGACATATTCTATGCACCTGATAACAAAGTCTTAGAGCAAGATTATGATTTTATCACCGCCTCTGAAGTGGTTGAGCATTTACATCGGCCGGCAGAAGAGCTTGAGCGACTCTGGTCTTCCTTAAAGCCTAATGGCATACTGGGTATTATGACTAAACGGATCATTAATCGGGAGGCTTTTGCTCACTGGCATTACAAAAATGATTTGACTCATGTGTGTTTCTTTTCAATAGAAACATTTCAATGGCTGGCAGACTATTGGGGAGCAAGTCTAAGCTTCCCCGAAAAAGATGTGGCTTTGCTTTTAAAAAAAGCTAAAAAAGTAAAAAGCTAAAAGACCAGGAACCGCTTTAATAGGTCTTTTCATAAACCTCTTTAAGTGTTGATTCAATCCAGCCTTCTGCTGTATGACTAATCTCTTTGGTTGATAGCTCACTGCTTTTAATCACCGGACCAATAACCATTCTTATAGTACCTGCTTTTTTCACATATTGGCCTTTGGGCCAGAATTCTCCAGCGTTATGGGCAATGGGCAGCACATCATATTTTGACTTATTAGCCAGCATTGCAGCGCCAATTTTATAATTTGGCTTATCACCGGGACGAGTACGTGTCCCTTCTGGAAAAATAACCACCCAGTTACCTTCATTCAAACGCTGTCTGCCCTGCTCTACCACTTGTTTAAGTGCTTTCTTGCCGCTGCTGCGATCAATCGCAATGGATTTCATTGACGCCAGTGTCCAGCCAAAAAAAGGTACCCATAATAATTCCCGTTTAAGGATCCATACCTGCGGGGTAAATAGCAGCTGCAGTGCCATGGTTTCCCAGCTGGACTGATGTTTACAAAAGATAATGCAAGGTTTATCCGGTATATTCTCCTGACCAGTGATCTCAAATTTTAAGCCGCAAATAAAGCTTAGTACATGCAAGGTAACACGTGACCAGCTGGAAATTAGTTTAGAACGATATTTATAAGGTACGGGGTAGGCAATTAGAAAGATACTTGTGGCGATAGGGGTCGTTAACCACATAAACATTAAATATAACGTTGAACGAATATAACCCATACTATTATCTCTGTCGTTATTTTTAATAAGTAATTATGATTTGTTTTGCGCTAATAAATGATCAGTAAAATCAGCCAGATCATTATAAACAGGCAGTTGTGAATACTGTTGTAAATTATCGTTTGAGATGCTTTGCAGAGTTCTCAAACCTTTACCTGTTTTCACCAGAGCAATCTTTGCACCGGCAGCACTGCCTGCTTCTAAATCAGGCAGTGAATCACCCACAACAAACACATTAGCCAGTTGTTGTGATTGATTATTCGCATCCAGGCCAGTAAAAAAATCCTTTGCTATCTGTCTTATCATTCCCGGTTTTGGTTTACGACAATCACAATGTTCATCAGGCCCGTGCGGGCAAAAATAAAAGCGTTCGACTTTACCGCCTAAAGGTGCCAGTAGTGACTGTAGTTTGTCATGCATGGCTTTAAGCGTATCAAGGGTAAAAAACTGTCTGGGAATACCCGATTGATTAGTGGCAACCATCACAGAAAAACCAGCCTGACAGAGTAGGGCAATGCCTTCAAGACTCCCTGGAATGGGAATGAATTCATCAACTGATTTTATGTAGTCATCTGAATCCTGATTAATCACACCATCCCGGTCGAGAATAATTAATTTCTGCATAGTTGATTAATTGAGTTTTTTATCTTATTTCCTGCAGCAGAGACAAGTCAGCCACTTGCATAAATTGCCCTTGTAACTGACCTAATAAAGCAATACGGTTATTTTTTAAGGCTTCATCATCAGCCATCACCATCACATCATCAAAAAATTGATCTACCACATCTCTTAACTCAGATAACTCAGTCAACGCATCGGTATAAAGTGCTTGAGCTAATAACGGCTCTACTCGTGCAGAAACGGCTGTAAGTTGCTCTGCTAATTGCTTTTCTGCATCTTCGGCAAACAAGTCACTATTAATATCAGTAGGAATATCACCTTTAAGTTTTTTCAATATATTAGTAATACGCTTATTAGCCGCAGCTAAAGAGTCAGCAGCATCCAGTTGTTTAAACTGATTCACTGCATCAATGCGACAGGCAAGGTCATAAGGCTCGGCAGGTGTCAAGGCTGTTACTGAATCAAACACATCGCTACTGATTGACTGATCAGCAAAATAACCTTTTAAACGATCCAGTATAAATTGATAAACCGCGTTACAGACGTTATCCGCATGCACTTCTGAAGGGAACAGAGTAGCTGATTTTTTTAATATTTCGGGAATATCAAGTACCAGTTTATTTTCAATAATGGTACGTAACAGACCAAGCGCTGCACGTCTTAAGGCAAACGGATCTTTATCACCGCTGGGAATTTGCCCAATGGCAAAAATACCCATCAGAGTATCGATGCGTTCAGCAATTGCTAATACCTGACCAGTTGCCGAAGCAGGCGTGTTATCACCGGAAAAACGCGGCATATATTGCTCATCAAGTGCTATAGCGACAGCATTATCTTCACCATCATTAAGCGCATAATAACGTCCCATAATACCTTGTAAATCCGGGAACTCATTGACCATTTCAGACATTAAATCACATTTTGCCAGACGCGCAGCGCGTTTGGCTAAGGTCACATTGCTATTCAATGACAGGGCAATCATTTCTGCCAGTTCAGTAACACGCAGTGTTTTATCATAAACACTACCCAGTTTATTTTGGAACACGACACTTTTAAGAGGCTCCAATTTATCTTCAAGAGGATTCTTTTTGTCTTGTGCCCAGAAGAAATTGGCATCTGATAAACGTGGACGAATAACTCGTTCGTTACCTTTTTTAATCTGCTCAGGATCTGAGCTTTCCACATTACTTATGGTAATAAAATAAGGCATTAATTGCTGTTTATCATCCAGCATGTAAAAATATTTTTGATGCTTTTTCATGGCTGAAATTAGTACTTCTGCCGGCACATCCAGAAAATGCTGCTCAAATTCACCAACAATGACACTGGGCCACTCAACCATACTGGTCACTTCATCAAGTAAATCAGCATCAATAACCGCCTGACCACCAGCCTTTTCTGCCGCAGCAATAATTTGTTGACGAATAAGCCTTTGACGCTCATCAAAGTCAGGAATCAGCATACCTTTTTCTTTTAACTGGGCTTCATAGTCAGCAGGGACCAATAGAGTTATGAACGCTGGCGCATGAAAACGATGTCCACGGGTTTTATTTGAAGCCTTAACACTAAGAATATCAGCTTGAATTACCTCGTCACCAAAGAGGATAACAGCCCAATGAACTGGACGAACAAAAAGAGCATCCAGCTCCCCCCAATGCATCCTTTTCGGAATCGGCAATTTATCTAATGCCGCCTGAAAAATAGCAGGGATAAGCTCAGCAGCTTGTTTGCCTTTTTCTTCCAGCGTATAGGCAAGCCAGGCGCCTTTATCTGTTTCCAGTTTAGTCAATTGCTCAACTTCAACATGACAGGATTTTGCAAATCCCTGAGCGGCTTTTGTGGGGCAGCCATCATCATCAAATGCAGCTTGCAGAGCAGGTCCGCGGCGTTCAAGTGATTTATCCGGCTGAGTAACAGCCAATTGAGTGACCAGCAGAGCAAGACGGCGCGGAGTTGCATAGACTTTTATTGCCTTATAACTCAAATTAGCATCAACAAAAGCTTTGGCGACTCCATTTTGAAAAGCCTGAGCTAAACATTTTAATGCTTTAGGCGGCAGCTCTTCAGTTCCTAACTCTATTAACAAATCTTTTTTATCTGACACTGTTTTGACTCTTTTTTATTCTTTAATCTGATAGTTATCGGGCTGGTTTATCCGGCCATTTACTTACTTGTTGACCTGTCCCGTCTTCTTAACCATAGGAAAGGCAAGCGCTTCACGCCGATCGTAATACGCTTGTGCAACCGCTCTTGATAAACCCCGAACCCGACCAATAAAACGCGCTCGTTCTGTCACTGAGATAGCATGACGCGCATCCAGTAAGTTAAATGCATGAGAGGCTTTAATCATCATTTCATAAGCAGGCAACGATAGATTTTCTTCAATCAGACGCTTACTTTCTGCCTCAAGATGATCAAACTGGCCGAACAATGCATCAACCGGTGCCTGTTCAAAATTATAGGCAGACATCTCAACTTCATTCTGATGAAATACATCACCATAGGTGACTTTACCCAGCGGCCCATCAGTCCAGACCAGATCATAAATACTTTCAACACCTTGCAGATACATGGCAATACGTTCCAGACCATAAGTGATTTCGCCGGTAACAGGCTTACACTCCAGGCCACCGACTTGTTGAAAATAGGTAAATTGAGTCACTTCCATACCATTCAGCCAGACTTCCCAGCCCAAACCCCATGCACCCAGAGTAGGTGACTCCCAGTTATCTTCCACAAAACGAATATCATGTACCAGCGGATCAAGGCCAAGCATTTTTAATGAGCCTAGATAGAGTTCCTGAAGTTCCAGAGGTGATGGTTTTATCACTACCTGAAGTTGATAATAATGCTGCAGGCGGTTGGGATTTTCCCCATAACGGCCGTCAGTTGGACGACGACACGGCTGAACATAGGCAGCACTCCAGGGCTCAGGCCCAATGGCGCGTAAAAATGTTGCCGGGTGGAATGTGCCGGCGCCCATTTCCATATCATAAGGTTGTTGTAAAACACAGCCTTTTTCTGCCCAATAGGTCTGAAGTGCCAGGATCAATCCCTGGAAAGTAGAAACATCCATTTGAGTAGATGCTATTGTTTTATCCGACATGTTTTATTTGATTTCTATTTTTGATTAAGGTTCTGATGTTTGTAAAAAATCTATTTTTCATAAAATAACAGCTGATTATACATTAAACATTAACTAACATGTGTATTTTAAGCAGCTATTTTGAATAGATTTTACCATTTCACAAGGTCTATAACTTACACACTCTAAAAACATAAATAAAAGGATTGAAAATGAAACTCATACAAACAGGTCTGCTGCTTTTTTTATTAAGTATTGCTCTCATAAGCCATGCATATGACGGCCTGGTGGTCAAGCCAAGTGCCTATAGTGTTGCTGAAACACTGGATCGTATGAAAAGCATTATGAAGAAAAAAGAAATTACGATTTTCACCCGAATTAATTATGCTCAGGGCGCTAAAAGTGTGGTTATTGATCTGCAGGCAACAGAATTACTTATTTTCGGCAACCCTAAATTAGGGTTGCCACTGATGTTGAGTCAGCCTAAAGCCGCTATTGATTTACCACTCAAAGCGATTGTCTGGAAAGATAAAGAAGGTAAAGTATGGCTGCCCTATAATTCTCCTGACTATACCCATGACCTATGAAAATGCTTGATTTTCATAGAGAAAAAGATCCAATGACGCAAATTACTCTCACAGCCCATGAAAAATCAGCTCT
>JAIVER010000083.1 GCA_023864145.1 Thiohalomonas sp.
GAGCAGCAACGATACCGCCTTTTTTTTGTCAACTGTTATATTTTTAAATTTTTTTCCTCTTTTGAGGAATGTGAAACTCTAAACTTTAGTTTCTTTATATACCGTACATTAAAAAAAACCTCTATACAAAGTGCAAGTATATATTATGAAATTAGTTTCAGAGTTTATTGAAGCGCACCTGAAACTAATGTACAAAAAAGCTTATAACTATATACTAAAATACCTAACTATTTCAATAAAACACGATTATTTTTAGCTATTAAAATCCATATTATCTTTCTCATTTGAACAAAATGAAGTTTGTTCAATTTAAATTCTCTCGTTATAATTTTCTTGTTATAAATAGTTCTGAACTATTTTTATCATAAGCTTTCTAATCTATGATAATAGTTTCTGATCACAAGCCATTTTTATTAACACTACTTTGATACGATCAATTTAGGTTAAAGAAAGGAATATCTCCACTAGTGAAAAAGCAAGTCACCCTATACATTAATTTATTTCTATGTATCACCCTGATCTATCATCCTGTTTATGCAGAAGAGATCCAGCTTCCTGATATTGGTGCTTCATCCAGTATTGCCTTAACACCTCATATGGAAGAACAAATTGGTCGGGAAATCGCAACACAAATTCGCAATTCTCATCAAATCATTGATGATCTGGAATTAAATGAATATTTACAGAATCTAGGATACTCCCTCGTAGCCAATAGTGATGATCCCTATCAAAACTTCCACTTTTTTCTTATCAACTCAAATCAAATAAATGCCTTTGCGACACCCGGAGGCGTAGTCGCTGTATACAGTGGTTTGTTTTTAACCACTGACACTGAAAGTGAGTTAGCCTCTGTACTCGGTCACGAAATTGCCCATGTCACACAACGACATATCGCTCGAAGTTTTGAAAAAGCCAGTCAACTCAGTCTTCCCATTATGGCTGGTATGATTGCCGGTATTCTACTAGGTGCTGCTGGAGGTGATAGCGGCCTTGGTGCGGCTGCGGCCCTTGGTTTATCTGCGGCCGGACAACAGGCTCAAATTAATTACACTCGTGCTAATGAAAAAGAAGCTGATCGGGTCGGCATGCGTTATTTAAGTCGCTCAGGCTATGATCCTTCAGGAATGCCTGCTTTTTTTCAGAAACTGGAAAGAAAAAACCGTTATGTTGGAAAAAATTATCCCGAATTTTTACGCACTCACCCCATCACGATTAACCGTATAGCCGAGGCTACTCAGCGTGCAGAGCAACATAAACGTGAGATGAAACTTTTCAAGAGTCCTCTGACTTACCGCCTGATGAAAGCAAAATTAACTCTTTTAACAGCAAAAAATGCAGACAGAATTGTTCGCTATTACCAGGCAAAAGTAGACAAAAACGAGCAAACTATTCATCCTGAGTATTATTTTGGCTATGGACTTGCACTATTTAAAAAACGTTCTTATGGTGAGTCTATTAGTATTTTCCAGGCATTACACGATGCCGCACCGCAAAATATTTCCTATATCATAGCGCTGGCTAATGCCAGGATTGCCAGCGGCAAAAAATCAGCGATTAGAGAGGGGTTAAAATTACTATCTGATACCGCCAAAAACAAAAGTTATAACCTGGTGCTTACCGCTAACTATGCCTATGCTCTAATACAAACAGAAGAAATTAAAAAAAGCATTCAACTACTGGAAAATTATAACAAAGATAATTTTCAACATCCTGCAATTTATAAATTACTGTCAACAGCCTTAGGAAAAAACAAAGAGCTGTTAAAAGCACATATTGCTGAGTCAAATTACTATTATTTAAAAGGCATGTTGTCAGCGTCCATTGAACAACTTGAAATTGCCAAAAAAATCACACCTAAAAATGACTTTTATACCCTGTCAAAACTAGATGCTCGAAAACAAGCATACGAAGATGAAAAGATACTTTATAAACTAGAAGAATAAATAACGTTCTAAAGTAGGGGTTATTTTTATGTTTTTTCTTAAAGAACTGTATTTAAATCACTTTATATTGCTAAAAAAGCAATTCAACCATAAACCAAACATCTACTTTAAATTTCTCTAACTTACTAAGTTTACTATAAGTAGTCGGTTTTTTCCTTTTTTTATCACTCGTCTATTCTATTAATTTATTATTACTGCTATTTTTACATCTGTTCGCTGTGAACAAGACTTAAATAAGGAACTTATAACTTTACCTTTCGTAAAGTTATAAAGATATAATAAGTCACTTCATGGGCTGGGATAAAATTAAAATTAGGAGGAGTCGATACGACGTTTTTCAAGAATCGTATCTACAACATCAATTATTGCTGTTGCTATCACCGGTTTAGGTTTAGCCTCTGCCACAGTAAGTGCTGCAGAAACCAGTAAATCTGATATCGAAAAAGGTCAGGAAATTGCCTTTAGTAGAAAAAAGCCAATTCTCCTGCCTGTCATAAAATCAAAAGGGGTAAGCTGCCGGGAAATATAGCGCAGCTAGTAACGCCGTAGCCACCACACCTGAAGACGACCTGCAGAACTTCCGTGAATAATTATTCAATACACCTTTTGCCAATGGCAAAACCTATGCATCTTGTTTTAAAAATGGCGGCATAGGCATTCGCCAAAACTTTCCATTTTACAGCAAGGAACACAAACAGGTTAAAACTCTTGAGCAAGTCATCAATGAGTGTCGTACCAGAAATGGTGAAAAGGCTCTAGGTTGGAAAAAAGGCGATATTGCTGCAATTTCTGCCTATATGACCTATAGCTCACGTGGTAAGGCAATGCATATTAAAACAGCCATACCAGCTGATGAAATCAGCTGGTATGACCGTGGTCGTAAGCATTTCTATGCCAAACGTGGTCAGCTTAATATGTCTTGTGCAAACTGTCACCAGGATAATGCCGGTAACTACATACGTGCAGACATTCTGAGGCCTGCTTTGAGCCATGTATCTCACTTCCCGGTTTACCGTGCAAAGTGGGGCAGCCTGGGTACTATGGACCGTCGCTATAGTGGTTGTAACAAGCAGGTTCGAGCATTACCATTTAAGACTCAAAGTGATGAATATAAAGCACTTGAATATTTCCACTCTTATATGAGTAATGATATTAAAGTTAATGGCCCGGGTTCAAGAAAATAAACCCAGGTTATTTGTTTAATTTTTATTAAACGCACTTCAAAAAAAACCATCACCTGTTTTCAGGTGATTGGCTTTTTTTGTAACTCTTCAGTGCATATTTCCTAACCACCACTGTTGAGCCACTGGGCATTTAATAAAACATGCCGCCTTTGACTCTATGCTGATTCTTGAACAGCTCTTGGATAAGTCAAAGGACAGTTAGCAGAATCAAATTCTGATGTATCGCCCAGTCTCTTATAAATTGCTTCCAGAGCCATATCTTCGTTAGCAAAGATATTTTTCTGACCTATTTCATCAAATAAGCCTGTTTTACGCATCACCATTAGAACCTGACGTTTTAAACCACTAAAAACAATTTGAATATTATTTTCTCTTAAACGTTCATTCAGATGCTGTAGTACTTCTTCACCTGACGCATCCAATTGGTTAATGGCATCACCAACCACCAGAATAAATTCTGCATCGGGCTTATCACTCACGGCTTCAAGAATTGCATCTTCAAAGTAAGATACATTAGCAAAATAGAGTGAACCGTCAAAACGAATAGCGATAATTTGATCGCTGGTATCCAGATCATTTACTTTTACATCACGTAATGTGCCATCTTTATAACGCCCAAGAATAGCCACACGAGGACTCATGGTTCTGTATAAATAAAGAAGAATGGCCAGACCAGCACCAACCATAATACCTTTATCAAGATGCGGAGCAAAAGCTAATGTTGCAATAAAAGTCACAATCGAGGCAATACCATCATGGCGAGAAGCATGCCAGGCATGTTTAACGGACTTAAAGTTAATCAGACCAAATACAGCTGTCATAATAACGGCAGCCAGTACTGCTTTTGGCAAATGATACAGTAATGGCGTTAAGAACAATAAAGTGATTAAAACGATAATTCCGGTATAAACAGATGACATACCAGTAAGAGCACCAGCATTTATGTTGACTGCTGAACGTGAAAAAGAACCACTGGTTGGATATGAAGAGCTCATAGCACCAACCATATTACCCAGTCCCTGCCCTATTAACTCCTGACTTGGATCGATACGTTCTTTGGTTTTAGCTGCCATCGCTTTGGCAATGGAAATCGCTTCCATAAAACCAATAAGAGAAATAATAATAGCACTGGAAACAAGAGTGCCAAAAACATCCATATTAAAGGCAGGCATAGACAATGAAGGTAAACCTTCAGGAATTGTACCGACTACTCCGCCACCCATTTTTTCAAAATCAATGGCCCAGCTAATAATTGTTGTTCCGGCAACAACAATAAGAACCCCTGGTAATTTTGGCCATTTTTTCTTGGCAAACATAATACCGAAGACAGACACTGCGCCGAATATCAAAGTAACAAAATGCGTATCACCCAAATTTTGTACAACACCCCAAATATCACCTAGAAAAAATTCACTGCTTAGTTTTTCAACACCAAAGATTTTATTAACCTGAGATAGTGCGATAACCATGGCGGCAGCATTCGTAAAACCTACAATCACCGGGTGAGATAAGAAATTGACAATCACTCCCAGCTTGAAAACACCCAGCATAAACTGAAATGCACCCACCATAAAAGCCAGCATAATAGCTAAAGGGAGAAATGCTTCTGTCCATGCTTCTGTGCCGACCTCAAATCCCATAGAAGCCACAATAGGGGTAATGGCCGAAGCGGTCAACAATGAAACAACAGCAACGGGACCTGTGCCTAACTGGCTTGAAGACCCCCATAAGGCAGCAACCATAACCGGTAAGAAAGCAGCATATAAGCCATAATATGCCGGCAGTCCTGCCAGAGAAGCATAGGCCATGGATTGAGGAATCAATACTAATGCCACAGTGATACCTGCAATCACATCAGCTTTAACGGTATTCCCATCCATTGGAAACCATCTTAGAAAAGGTAAAAATCGTCTAATTGAATTCATTATTTTTACTTACCCAGAGAATTTAGGCAGAGTTGATATTTATTTCTTACTCTACTTTATCCTGCATTAAATTTTGGAAGATGAATACCTTTATAGAAGCAAAAAGCACATTAACCTGCCACCCTAAACTCGTTAGAATTCAGTAAAATACGACAGTGCATTCACGATATTCAGGTACTTGTCAGAAGTATAAATAAAGTTTATTAATACACAGAAGACGCATTTCAGATCTGAAATGGTTCAAGCAAGAGCTTGATATTATCGGAAAGATTAGATGCGGTATTTTATGACAATTCTATTATAAAATCAATGAATTTTAGAATATAATCAGTTACTTATTTATTGCTCTTCGGCGTCTTTTTTTTAATTACCACTGTAAGCCTATGATCACTTATTCCTTTATTTTTTTGCTTCTGACTGCCAGCACATCAGAAGGCGCATGATGTAAAATCGCATTAGCGGTAGAGCCCAGCAGCAATGCAAAACCACTGCGTCCATGTGAACCACAGACATAAGGTCAGTCTTTTTTTCTTTAGCAAGACGTAGTATTTCAGTTTTTGGGATGCCTGAAATAAGAGAACTTTCAACACAAACAGTCTTAGGAAGAGACATTGTTTTTATCAGCTGCGCCATCTTTTCCTCGCCAGACTTTATCAAAAAAGGCTCATTTTCAGATAAATCATCCATTGAATGATAAAACATTGGATCATAAGACATCCCCACTTGATACATGAATTCAACAACATGGATTAAAACAATATTCACTTTATCCCCTTTAACAATCTCTAAAGTCTTACGACAAAGCCTTTGAGAATCATCACTTAAATCTACTGCAACTAATATTTGTTTATAGGTACTCATCGTATTATACCCCTGACCTATGAAAATGCTTGATTTTCATAGAGAAGAAGCTCAAAATTATCCAATGACGCAAATTACTCTCACAGCCCATGAAAA
>JAIVER010000084.1 GCA_023864145.1 Thiohalomonas sp.
TGGCGTGACCGGTTTCTGAACCGTCTTTGTCCAGTTTCATCAAGTCGTGTGGGCAGATGTACATACATGCTGTTCTGTCCTGACCTTTACAACCATCACACTTTTCTGTGCGTACGAATGTTGGCATGGTTTTTCCTTATGTTTAAAAAAAATTATAGAAAAATAACCAGAGCAGTATACTGCTCTGGTTATTTTAGTCAATGATTGCACTTATTCAAAAAGATACATATTTTCACTAGATAAGAGGAATCATCATTAACGCAACAATATTGATGATTTTAATCATTGGGTTAATTGCAGGACCTGCAGTATCTTTGTATGGGTCGCCTACAGTATCACCAGTTACCGCTGCTTTATGAGCATCAGAACCTTTACCACCATGATTACCATCTTCGATGTATTTCTTAGCATTATCCCATGCACCACCACCGGTAGTCATAGAAATTGCAACGAAAATACCCGTTACGATAGTACCAATCAGAACACCACCTAAAGCTTCTGCACCCATAGTCAGACCAACAACGATAGGCACTGCAATTGGTAGAATTGAAGGAATAATCATTTCTTTAATTGCTGCCGCAGTTAACATATCAACCGCTTTAGAATAATCAGGCTTTTGAGTTCTATCCATAATGCCAGGCATTTCTTTGAATTGACGACGCACTTCAATTACCACAGAACCCGCTGCACGACTAACCGCTTCCATAGCCATAGCACCAAATAAATAAGGAACCAGACCACCAATGAATAAGCCGATTAAGACCATGTGGTTAGATAAGTCAAAAGAAACAACACCAGAACCGGCAGCTTCAAGAGTGTGCGTGTAATCAGCAAACAGAACCAAAGCAGCCAGAGCAGCTGAACCAATTGCATAACCTTTTGTTACCGCTTTAGTTGTATTACCAACAGCATCCAGAGGATCTGTGATGTTGCGAATTTCTTCAGGCATTTCAGCCATTTCAGCAATACCACCAGCATTATCAGTAATAGGACCGTATGCATCAAGAGCAACAATAATACCAGCCATTGACAACATAGAAGTTGCAGCAATCGCAACCGCATACAGACCACCTAGTTCGAAAGCACCCCAGATACTGAGACACACAGCAAGAACAGGAGCAGCTGTTGATTTCATAGAGACACCTAAACCAGCAATTACATTAGTACCATCGCCAGTTAAAGATGCTTCGGCAATGGTTCTTACTGGTGCATATTCTGTTGATGTGTAGTACTCAGTAATAACAACCATCGCACCCGTTAATGCTAAACCAATCAGTGCAGCAAAATATAAATTAACAGTTGCAAGCTCAGCACCAGCAAGATTAACCATATCACCCAGCATATAAGTTGTCACTGGATAGAATCCAATACCGGCTACGACAGCAGAAGCAATGAGGCCTTTATACATAGCACCCATAATGCTGCTTTCTTCATTATTCAATTTAACCAGCATAATACCGATAATTGAAGCGACAATAGAAACAGCACCCAATACCAACGGGTACATCACAGCAGCATTTGTAATTTCACTTGCAGTAGTAACCATTAAAGAGCCAAGTAACATTGTGGCAATAATAGTAACGGCATAGGTTTCAAACAAATCAGCTGCCATACCAGCACAGTCACCAACGTTATCACCAACGTTATCCGCAATTACTGCAGGGTTACGAATATCATCTTCTGGAATACCAGCTTCAACCTTACCAACGATGTCCGCACCAACGTCAGCACCCTTAGTAAAAATACCACCACCCAGACGAGCAAAGATAGAGATTAAAGAACCACCGAAGGCTAAACCAATCAATGCGTGAACAGTTTCTTCTACGGTTGAACCCATCATTGTCAGTACAGCAAAGTAACCGGCTATACCAATCAGGGCCAGACCAACCACCAGCATTCCAGTAATTGCACCACCACGGAAAGCGATAAGGAATGCAGCAGCCATACCATCTTTAGCCGCTTCAGCTGTACGAGAGTTTGAACGGACTGAAATATTCATTCCGATATAACCTGTCGCACCTGATAAAACAGCACCAATTAAAAAGCCGATGGCTGTTGGTGCACCAATAAATGCAAAAATTGCAACAAAAACAACAGCGCCAACCATACCAATGGTTTTATACTGACGGTTTAAGTAAGCTTGAGCACCATCTTGAACTGCTTGCGCAATTTCCAACATCGTATCGCTTCCAGGTGATTTAGACATGATCCACTTAATAGATACGATCCCATAGGCTACTGCAGCAATTCCAGCTACAAGTGCAAAGATTAATTCAACAGACATTACGTCCCCCGTTGCTATATTTTAATAATTGAATTCAGTATGAATTCGCGAAAAAAAGATTAATTGAGTCTAGTTCAAAAACCCACAATGTTCATTGATCAACATCAATAGGCACTAATATGGTGTGAAATTTAATTTAAGTGAGTAATTGTTCTAAACACAATGTAAAAAATTGCAAAAAAAAGGCCGATTAAACAAATCAGCCTTTTTTTATAACTTAAACTTCAAAGTCAGGTAATTTCTTAGCAACACTTTGATTTTTCAAAACAACATACTTTGGTAAGCCATTTTCATATGGAGGATAATCTTCACCTTCAATTAGAGGTAATAGATAATCTTTACATTTCTGAGTGATACCGAAACCATCTTCAGTGATGAAGTCCATAGGCATCATTTTTTCAACATTGGCCACTTCTGAAAGAGGTGCTTTAGCAATTTTCCATTCATATGGATTATTAGAAATACGATCAACTGTCGGCATAATGGCATTGTCGCCTTCTAAGGCAAACTTAACACCCGCTTCACCAAGTGCATACGCTTGCTCAACATCAGATTTAGATGATAAGTGACGTGCTGCACGCTGCAGATAATCAGCAACAGCCCAGTGGAATTTATAACCCAGTGCATCTTTAATGATATTGGCAACAACCGGAGCGGCACCGCCTAATTGCGCATGTCCAAATGAATCACGAGTACCCTGCTCGGCAAGGAAACGACCATCAGCCCAATGTACACCTTCAGAAACCACAATAGTACAGAAACCGTATTCTTTTACTTTTGCATCAACCTGAGCCAGGAATTTATCCTGATCAAATTCAACTTCAGGGAAAAGAATTACAACAGGAATATTTTGATCTTCAATAAGACCACCAGCAGCTGCAATCCAGCCCGCATGACGTCCCATTACTTCAAGAACGAAAATTTTAGTGGATGTTTTTGCCATTGAACGAACATCAAAGCTCGCTTCTAAAGCTGAAACAGCAATATATTTTGCTACTGAGCCAAAACCAGGGCAGTTATCAGTGATAGGTAAATCATTATCAACCGTCTTAGGTACATGAACAGCCTGAATGGGATAACCCATTTTTTCAGATAGCTGAGAGACTTTATGACAGGTATCTGCGGAATCACCGCCGCCATTGTAGAAGAAATAGGCGATATCATGTGCTTTAAAGACTTCAATCAGACGTTCATATTCAGCCTTATTCTCTTCAAGACTTTTCAGCTTAAAGCGACAAGAACCAAAACCACCTGAAGGTGTATGAAGTAAAGCGGCAATATCTTCATCCGATTCCAGGCTGGTATCAATTAAATCTTCTGTTAATGCACCAATAATACCGTTACGACCGGCATAGACCGTACCGATTTTATCGCTATTTTTACGTGCTGTTTGAATAACAGCACAGGCAGAAGCGTTAATTACTGCGGTTACACCTCCGGACTGGGCGTAAAATGCGTTTTTCTTTGTCATCTTAACTCCAAAAAGTTATTAAATAAAATTACCAAAATACAAAAAACACCCTGATTATTTTTATTGCTCTAAGCATTAATCAAGATGGTAAAAAAATTATTCACTTTGCTGAGATTTATCTCTTTCCAAATCAGCATGAACCTGTAACACAGTCACAACACAATCAAGGACATTATCAAAGCTCGGTACAGCAGTACCATATTGATCGCGTCCTTTATAATAAAACTGTGTCTTATAGGTCGAACGACCTATTTTAAAAATAACAAAATTGCTGTCCTCATGTTCCCAAAAAAGCGCAGGACAAGTTGATAGCTCTCTATCGGCAGAGCGCAGACGAACGTCAACATCAGCTAGTTGAGTCTCGGTATTAGCCTTTCCCCAGCGTTCATCTAATGTTTGCTGGACAGTCCATATGTCGGTATCAGAAAAGTCCTTAATTTTTATATTTGCTTTTGTTGCCATTTTATACTCGAAAACACAATAAACTTATTGAAATACACCGATAATAATCAGAATCCAGATTAATGAACTGTGCCGCCGCCATCTACTGAGAAGTTTTGTGTCACGCCAAGCTTTAACTCATCATCAGTTGCATCTCTTACCACACCGACAGTAACGATAAACTTAATAGTCTGGCCGGCCAAAGGGTGGTTACCATCAACTGTTAATTTACCATTTGCAATGTTTGTAACAGTAAACTTCTTTGCTACACCACGGTCATTTTGCATTTCAACTTCTGCGCCAACCTGATGAAATTGAGGCGGTACATTAGCCAGATCATCAGTAAAAATAAGATTTGGATCACTGGGACCAAAACCTTCATGTTGTGTTAATGAAACGTCAACACGAGCGCCCTTTTTCTGACCTTCAAGTGCTTGCTCAATCTTTGGAAATAAACCGCTGTCACGGCCATGAATATATTTAACTGGTATATCCACACGTTCTTTAATCTCACCTTTCGCATCTAAAATCGCATAGGTAAGTTCAACATATTTATCTTTCTTTATTTGTTCAGCCGACATTCTATTTGCTAACCTTCTTTGAGTATCGCTAACTTACTTTCTATTAAAAAGTTAGTTTTTATTTACTAATTGCTGAAAAGTGTGTTTTTTTCAAAACAGCCCATTCTATCAATAACAGGCAAAAAAAGCTATGTTGAAATCAGACTCAGTCCCCACTCAACTAAAGACGGTTTAAGTAGGATTTATTGCTCAAAAGGCTATTCTGAAACACTGACTGATGAAGATCACCCAGACTGATAATAGCAACCAGTTTGTTATTATCAGTCACTGGAATACGACGAAATTTTCGCAACCACATTGTTGATGTGGCAGGCAAAATCGGCATATCGGCTGGCAACCGCTCTGGTCATTAAATCAGCAAAAGTTTTATCGAGAACACCGGTATAATCATTTTCCATTTCTTCAAAATCAGCCTTAGCACCTGACTCAATTATCTCTTTCATATCAGGAAAGATGCTGGATAATATATCTTTTTCTGAAATAATGCCGATGACATTCATTGTCATCGTCAAGCACCGGTAAGCCACTGAATTTATGAAAACACATCATTATCGCTATATCTTTTATTGGTGTATCCTCTTTAATATGTTTTCACATCAGTACACATAATATCTTTAACTTGCATTTATAATCCTTTTTCTGGCTTTAAAAAATTTTTAACAACTCTAATTATGTGGTTGTTTTTCGCAATTATTAAACATACCATGCTTTTTAATATTAAAAACCTACTCCTACAAGAGATAGTTATCAGTAATTTCAAACATTTAACAACTAATACCATTTTTAAAAAAAGGTTGTATTTTATTGTTTTAAAAGTACTTATAGGATAAAAACATGTCAAATACCATTAAAAATCATTTCTAATGACTTAAAAGATTTTGTAATTAAACGCGATTGGGAACAATTTCATACCCCAAAAAACCTTTCCATGGCGCTGATTGCTGAAGCCGCAGAACTTGTAGAACACTTTCAATGGAAGACTCCGGAAGAAAGCAAAAATATGAAAGATGAGAAACTAAAAGATATTAGTCATGAAATGGCCGATATCTTTATTTACTTATTAAGAATGGCAGAGCCAGCTTGATATATACGCAATCAACTTGAAAATGCAGGATCGAATACTTGGAAATTATCATTAATTCGAGAATCTAATGATTTTCCAATGCTCGGTAAAATTTCATCAAAAAACTCATTAATTTTCTGTCGAAAC
>JAIVER010000085.1 GCA_023864145.1 Thiohalomonas sp.
GCCGAATACGTTTAGGCTTGCTAAAGTATTTTTCGCAGGTTCGGATCAGAGACTGGTGGAACCTAAAGTCCCAAAAATTCCAGCCGCCTGAGACGGATATATTGAAGCAATTTGAAGTATTTGTATAAACAGACCTCAAATCAGCTTGTTACAAATAATTTGTTAAAGAACATTTGAAAAAAACAGGTCACTCAAGGGTGAGCTGTCGCTCTAAACTTTAGTTAACTTAATATATGAATTAAATCAATTGGATAAATAATTAACTTCAAAGTCTTGATAATCCTAAATAAATCACTTGAACCTACTGCGAGCCTCCAATGCACTGAATCTTCAAGACTTTTCAGAATATTTTGAATTCACCCGTAGGGGACTACGAATAAATCCAAAATAACCTGTAAAGCCTTGAATCTCCAGCGCCTTGATCGCCCTCGCTACGGTTCAAGTGATTTATTTAGGATAATAGGTTATCCCTCTTATTTACTATTAGCTAATATCGACACTATGTTGAATTGTTAAAATGCAGTTTTAAAATGTTACGGGGGTTTTACCTTTTTCTCCCGGAATTTCTCTGACGAGGCGGGGCAGCATATAGCCGGATAGTCTGGATTTCAGTTGTTGATAAATAATTTTGGCATCAAAATCGGTTACTTCAAAATGAGCACTACCCTGTATCTTATCGAGTATATGCAGGTAATACGGGATGATATTATTATCAATTAGTGTTTCACTCAATGCAGCTAACGTCTCAGCATTGTCATTAATACCTTTTAATAATACCGATTGATTTAGTAGGGTAATCTGTTGTTTATGAAGCTTTAAAAGGTTTTTTTGATTGTCTGAACCGATTTCCTGAGCATGATTGATGTGTAACACCATAATAATTCGCAGCTGGCTGGCAGCTAGTATGTTAAGAAATTTATCACTGATCCGTTCAGGTTCGACCACAGGAAAGCGGGTATGGATCCTCAGTCGCTTTAAGTGGAGGATTGTTTGCAGCATTGTGATGAGCTCTTCAAAGCGGCTATCTGATAGAGACAGTGGATCACCGCCGCTAAGGATAACTTCACTGATAGATAAATCGTCTTTAATTAACTGAATGTTTTGTGCAGTTTGTCTCCATAAGTGACCTTTGTCTTCATAGGGGTAATGCCGACGAAAGCAATAACGACAATTGATTGCACAAGCTGGTGTGACAAGAAGCAGTGCTCTACCATAATATTTTTGTAATAAACCAGGCTGAGAGAGACTATTTACTTCATCCAAAGGATCCTTTATATAACCTGGAACTAACTCAACTTCTTGATGAACAGGAAATATTTGTCGCAACAATGGATCATCAGGAGTGGCGGGTTGAATTTTATCCACATAAGCCATAGGTACTTTAAAATGAAAATCTTTTACGGCTTCGACTGAAAATGGCATTTGCTCAGGTGTTAAATGTAATTTCTCCAATAGTTCTAAAGGATTGGTAAAATAAGTTCTTGTCTGGTTTCCAGTCTTGTTTCGGGGTATCATAGCGAATTATTTTTATTGTGTATTGATTAGAAGCGGCTCTATTGTAACTATTTCTTCCTCAGAAAAAAGAAAAGCTTTAAAAAAAATATTATGAAAGTGTCTACCTGGATTATTAAAAGAGTAACCTATGGCAAGCTACAGCACTAATGAATTTCGTTCTGGTCTCAAACTCATGATCGATGGCGATCCCTGTTCAATTGTTGACAATGAAGTGGTTAAACCGGGCAAAGGTCAGGCATTTAATCGTATCAAAATACGTAATTTAAAGACCGGACGTGTTGTTGAAAGAACTTATAAATCAGGTGAATCAGTAGAAGCTGCTGATGTGATGGATACCGATTTACAGTATTTATATAATGATGGAGAGCAATGGCATTTTATGCATCCTGAAACATTTGAGCAAATGGCTGCAGATAAAACAGCAGTAGGTGATGCTAATTTGTGGTTAAAAGAACAGGATATGTGTACTGTGACTTTATGGAATGGTAATCCGCTTGTCGTGACACCACCTAATTTTGTGGTATTAACCGTGACTGATACTGATCCGGGTCTTAAAGGTGATACCTCTTGTGGCGGTGGTAAACCGGCCACTTTGGAAACCGCTGCTGTGGTGCAGGTGCCTTTATTTATTGCCATTGGTGAAGAATTAAAAATAGATACACGTACTGGAAAATACGTTTCTCGTGCTAAGGGCTAATGCTTACTCGTTCATACTTAAATTATGACTCAGTGGCAAGCTTCAGCCTCTTTTGAGTTAATCAGGCTCAGGGCTGACACACTTAGGACTATTCGTTCTTTTTTCCATAAGAACAATGTGCTGGAGGTGGATACCCCCACCTTATCGTCAGCCACTGTTCCTGATCCGTTTATCGAAAGTTTTCAAACTCAGTATGTACCTCTGATGCAAACCATGCAGACAAATCACTTTTATCTGCATACCTCCCCTGAATTTCCTATGAAACGTTTACTGGCGTCTGGCAGCGGTTCAATTTTTCAGATCAGTAAAGTCTTTCGTCAGGGAGAATCCGGGAAAAAACATAACCCTGAATTTACCCTGCTTGAATGGTATCGGGATGGCTGGGATCATCTGCAATTGATGACTGAGGTCGATCAGCTGTTTACGTTATTACTGTCTCCTCATCTTGCTCTGGGAGAAACACGTTTGCTCACTTATGAAGATGCTTTTCAGGAAATGCTGGGTATTAATCCCCATAGAGCCAATAAAAAAGACTTACTTGACTGTACAGAAAAAATAGGTCTGGCCAATGTTCTTGATGAGCATGAAGACAAAGATCGATTATTAGAACTCTTATTTAGTCATATTATTGAACCTGCTTTAGGAAAAAGTAATAAATCTGAGCAAAGCAATAAGTCTTATATCTGTTTTATTTATCATTATCCAGTCAGTCAGGCATCATTAGCAAAAACCTGTATGCACAAAGGTCAGCTGGTAGCAGAACGTTTTGAAGTTTTTATTGATGGCATGGAATTGGGCAATGCTTTTCATGAACTCAATGATGTACAGGAACAAAGACAGCGGTTTGAGAAGGATAATCAGACAAGAAAATTAATGGGTCTTAAAGAAATTCCGATGGATGAATATTTTCTTGAAGCTGTTGCTACTCTGCCCGCGTGTGCCGGAGTAGCCGTTGGCATAGAACGTTTGCTAATGATTATGAGTCAGTCACAACATATTAATGATGTGATCGCATTTCCTTTTGACAGAGCATAATTGTGCTCCTTATTTAATTTGTGAATAACAAAAATTATAGGTGGTCGTTCGAAAAGGTGGTGTGTTAAATCCAGAGGCTAAGGTGGTATGCTTTGCCTTATGGGGGCTTTTCGAGGCATGGATGCCGAGGATGAGCGACACAGGGATGTGCTTGAAGCGTCCCCCTGAACGTTTACCTTACACACCGAAGCACGCATTTAATACTATCATTCCCGAACCCCCCTCAATTATTTAACATATTGTTTTGTTGTAAGGTACAGGACACTTTATAACTTAGTTAATCTTACCTAACAATTGCCCCATCTGTACCTGCTTCTTTGCGTATAATTCAGAGTCCCACCCAATAGCACCTTTAGCAAACAATAAAATAACAGTCGAACCCATATTAAAACGTCCCATTTCCTGAGCTTTTTTCAGGCCTGGCTGAGGCTCCTTATCATATTGCCAGGCTTGCACCTGCTTGCGACGTGGTGCTGTCACCACTCCCTGCCAGACGGTCTCAATACTGGCAACAAAAATAGCACCGACCTGAATCAAAGCCATAGGGCCTGCGGGTGTATCAAATAGAGAAATAACTCGTTCATTGCGGGCAAATAAACGTGGAATGGTTTTTACAGAAGCTTTATTAACTCCAAATAAATCGCCGGGTAGGTGTAACATCTGTGTTAATTGACCATCAACAGGCATGTGAATGCGGTGATAATCACGGGGTGATAGGTAAATGGTGGCAAATTTTCCATTGCGAAAAGTATTCGTCAGAGTGTTATCACCCGCTAATAACTCATTCAAACTAAAATAATGCCCTTTGGCCTGAATCAATTGATCGTCTTCAATATCACCCAATTCACTAACAGCACCATCAACTGGACAGCATAGTTCATCTTTATTCGTGTTATCTACACGGACATCTGCTTTTAACTCACGAGTAAAAAAATGATTAAAATCAATAAAGTCAGTGCTATTTTTCTGCTGAGCTTCACTCATATTGACATTAAACAGCTTTATAAACTGGCTAATTTGCAGGTTTTTAAAACCCGGTTGCTTAATACGCATAAAACGGTGAATTAATGATGATAAAAAATGTTGAGGTAGTAAAAATAACGGCCAGGTTTTTAAATAATCAATCAAAGAGGCTTTTGCAACCTGATTCTTTTGTGTAAGCGGTGAATTCATGGGTAAATCAGTTCTCCAATGTATGAATTTTTATTAAAATTAGGGTATGATCCCGTGGCTCAGCGTTTCTAACTGCTTTCTGCTTTGCTGAACTATTTATGAATTATATTAGCTTTTTATTTTAACCTATTTTTATAAGGAATCCTCATGTTTACGAAAGATATGACAATTGCCGGCTATGATGATGAGCTCTGGAATGCAATGCAACATGAGGAAACTCGTCAGGAAGAGCACATTGAACTGATTGCCTCAGAAAACTATACCAGCCCAAGAGTAATGCAGGCTCAGGGTTCAGTGCTGACTAATAAATATGCGGAAGGTTATCCGGGCAAACGTTATTACGGAGGCTGTGAAAATGTCGATATTGCTGAGCAGCTAGCGATTGATCGTGCTAAAGAGCTTTTTGGTGCAGATTACGCCAATGTACAGCCTCACTCAGGTTCACAAGCCAATGCGGCGGTATATTTTGCCTTATTAAATGTTGGTGATACGGTGCTGGGAATGAGTCTGGCTCATGGTGGTCACCTGACTCATGGCTCAAAAGTGAGTTTTTCCGGTAAATTATTTAATGCTGTTCAATACGGTCTTAATGAAGAAACCGGTGAAGTTGATTATGAGGAAGTTGAGCGTCTGGCTAAAGAACATAAGCCAAGAATGATCATTGCCGGATTTAGTGCTTATTCACGTGTGATGGACTGGCAGCGTTTTCGTGATATTGCCGATGAAGTGGCTGCTTATCTTATGGTTGATATGGCACACGTTGCCGGTTTAATCGCCGCAGCTGTTTACCCAAGTCCAGTACAAATTGCCGATGTGACTACCTCTACCACACATAAAACATTGCGCGGGCCTCGTGGAGGTATTATTCTGGCAAAAGCAAACCCTGAAATTGAAAAGAAATTGAATTCAATGATCTTCCCCGGTACTCAGGGTGGACCATTGATGCATGTTATTGCCGGTAAAGCGGTTGCCTTTAAAGAAGCAATGGAAGATGACTATAAAGACTATCAAAAGCAAGTGATTGAGAATGCCCGTGCCATGGCAACAGTCTTTTTAGATCGTGGTTATGATGTCGTATCAGGTGGTACCGACAATCATTTATTTCTGGTCAGTCTGATCAGTCGTGAACTCACAGGTAAAGCTGCCGATGCTGCACTGGGGCTGGCGAATATTACTGTAAACAAAAACTCAGTACCTAATGATCCACAGTCACCGTTTGTTACCAGTGGCCTGCGCATTGGTTCTCCTGCTATTACCACACGTGGTTTTAAAGAACAGGAAAGTTCAGAATTGGCTGGCTGGATTTGTGATGTTCTAGATGAATTATGCCAGATGGATGAAGCTGATCGAGTGGTTGAAAACATGGGTAGCATGGAAAGTCTTATTCAGGTAAAACAAAAAGTGCTTGATTTGTGTAAGCGTTTTCCACTCTATACCCATGATCTATGAAAATGCTTGATTTTCATAGAGAAGAAGATCAAAATTATCCAATGATGCAAATTACTCTCACAGCCCATGAAAA
>JAIVER010000086.1 GCA_023864145.1 Thiohalomonas sp.
ACTTTTTTTAACAGAAAATGAACTACCATCCTGTATCAACACTTTTCTAAACTGTGAAAAATGATGATTGTTGTACCGCAGTACATCATTTATCCAACAACTAAAAACCTTGTTGGCAACTGCTTTCATCAACTCAGCCAATGCCTCTTTGGATAGCTGATTATGAAACGGTTTGTCCGCTCAGGTGATTAAAATACCTGAGTATATCGGATAAGTACCGCGCGTCTTTTTCTCCAAGCGCACAAATCATGGCTATAACCAATTGAAATGCCGTCACATTCCTTTGTCTTTGAGTAAACCCTGTTTCTTTACCCAACCGATTTAATTTCTTTTCGCTTAAGACTTGTTTCATTTTTTTGATGATTATGGTAATGTTCATTTGAAGCTTTCTTGTAATGAAATAGAGGTGTGGTAACTCCTATTTGATCATCAATTGAGCTTCATTTCAACTTCTTAAGATCTTACCTATGACTTAACGCTAAAGAGTATTCAACACTCTGCCCGCAGCTTCAATGGTGGCATCAATATCATCATTTGTATGAGCTGCTGAAACAAATCCTGCTTCAAAAGCAGAAGGTGCAAGATAGACACCTTCATCTAACATCCCATGAAAGAACTTTTTGAAACGCTCCTGATCACTTTTACTCACCTGCGCAAAACGAGTGATTTTTTCTTCATCACTAAAGAACAGTCCAAACATACCTCCGACTTGATTGGATGTCATGGCAATACCAGCTTCTTTAGCTTTAGCGACGATTCCGCTCACCAGACGTTTTGCTTTTGCATCCAGATTCTTATGAACAGCATCTTGTGCTGCCAACGTTAACGTTTTCATACCGGCAGCCATTGACAGGAGATTACCTGATAAACAGGGCCTAATGGAGAAATATGTTGCATTATTTCTTTCTTACCGCCAAAGGCACCAACAGGTAGACCTGCACCAATGACCTTGCCTAGTGTTGTGAGATCAGGTGTGATCCCATAATGGCTCTGTGCTCCGCCTATTGATACACGAAAGCCAGTCATCACTTCATCAAAAATTAACACACTTCCGGATTGATCACAGACTTCTCGTAATGTTTCAAGAAAGCCGTCAACAGGTGGGATACAGTTCATATTGCCGGCAACAGGTTCAACAATAATGGCAGCAATTTGAGCGCCAATATCAGCAAATACTTCACGAACCTGAGCACTATCGTTATAAGTCAGAGTAATCGTATGCTCTGATAACGATGCAGGTACACCGGGAGATGATGGCACGCCAAATGTCAGAGCGCCAGAACCTGCTTTTACCAGCAGTGAATCAGAGTGGCCATGATAACAGCCTTCAAATTTAACAATTTTGTCTCTACCAGTATAACCACGAGCTAGGCGAATGGCACTCATGGTTGCTTCAGTGCCGGAGCTGACCATACGGATCATTTCAATTGAAGGCACCAGTTTACAGACCAGTTCTGCCATTTCAGTTTCAATCTGAGTGGGTGCACCAAAACCTAATCCTTTACCGGCAGCATCCTGAACAGCCTTAACGACCTCGGGATGTGCATGACCCATGATCATAGGACCCCATGATGCCACATAATCGATATAACGATTATCATCTTCATCATATAGATAAGCGCCTTTGCCTTTTTTAAAAAAAATCGGGTCACCACCTACGCCTTTAAAGGCTCTAACAGGGGAATTGACGCCACCAGGAATTGTTTTTTGAGCTTGTTGAAATAGATCCTGTGAACGGGTCATAAAAAGATTTTTCCTATTGAATTTTAAAAAAATTTAAGTGTTAGAGGCACTTGAAAAATTAGAAAAATGGGTGCTTTTTGGTTCCCCCTTTTTCGCCTCAGGGCACCTACTTTTGGCAAAGGGGGAAGCTAAGAGCAATTTTACAAGTATCTCGTTAGTTAAAAAATCTCTGATATACTTTATGCTGTATTGTAAATTTCCTAATTATTATGAAATAAATCATTAATAACTGCGACAGAACTAGCTCCACATTGAATTAATTCCTGAGCATTATCCCGATTAATACCGCCAATGGCAACAATAGGCACGCTAAGTTGTTGTGCTGCTTCTTTGAGAAGCTGTAAATCTGCCTGCACTGCATCAGGTTTTGTTTTAGATGGAAAGAAACGCCCAAAAGCAACATAATCAGCACCCTGGGTAATTGAGCGTCGAGCATTTTCTAATTGGTTGTAGCATGACACACCAATAATAGCCTGATTGCCTAATTCTTTCCGAGCATCTGCAATTTTTCCGTCTTCCTTGCCCACATGTACGCCATCAGCATTTACTGCTTTGGTTAATTGTGGATCATCGTTAATGATAAAGCACACTTTGTGCTGTTTACATAGTATGCTTAATTCATTCGCTTCGTCATATTGGGTTGTTTTTGATGCGGATTTATTTCGATATTGAATCACATGGGCACCACCAAGAATGACCTGTTCTACAGAAGCAATGAGCTTTTCTGCTGAAATTAAGTTAGGATCAGTGATGGCATAAAGGGCATTAATTCGTCTGGCTTTTTCTGTGGATAAATGCATAGTTTTTAGTTTTAGGTTCAATTTTGTGCTTAGTTATTGCTTCAGTTCTCAGGCTAACTTTTTGGCCCAGCTGTTTGTCCAATAGAATCTATCAGGATGATACTGCCCCATGCCGACTTGATAACCGTTGTTTAGAGATTGCCAGGCATATTCCTGAGCAATAATGACGGCATCCGGGATAGGTAATCCGCAGGCAACTAAACCAGCGATAGCTGAAGTCAAAGTACATCCAGAGCCATGATAACTATGATGCAAGCGTTCCTAGCAAGAAGATCCTATTTTTTTATGCTCACCATAGAAAGAATTAATGACCTCATCAGTGCCTTCATGAGTACCGGTTAATAACACATATTCACAGCCATCATCCATTAATTCCTGAGCACAGGAATCCAGGGAGTCGGCTTCAGGTGCCAATAAACGCACTTCATTACTATTGGGTGTGACCAGGTTCGTGAGAGGAAACAGTAAATCAGAGTAGGCAAGCGCCATTTCTTCTGTTGCCAGTGACATACCACCACCCGCACTGATAATAGGATCAACGATAACTGGAATATCATGATAATCATGCAAAATTTTATGAATTGCATCAATGTTTTCTACACTGCCTACCATACCAATTTTGAATGCGGCAATGAGCATATCCTCCAGAATATACCGTGCCTGTTCAGAGACCATTTTTGCATTGGTGACTGAAAAATACTTAAGATTTTGTGTATCCTGCACTGTTAAAGCGGTGATCACAGGGGCGATACGTGCACCCATACTGGCGGCTGCTTCAATATCGGCCTGTATTCCAGCCCCGCCAGTCGGATCATTACCGGAAAAAGACAGTACAATTGGAGGTGTTTTCTTCATAATCTTTTTTCTGTGGATTTATATTGGTTTGACAATAACCAATATAATGATCCCCATTAACATAAAAACAGGAATTTCATTAAACCAGCGATAATAAACATGAGTATGAGTATTTTTATCTTCTTTGAATAGCTTTACAAGCTTCCAGCAATAAAAATGATAAACAAATAATAAGGCAACAATAACGAGTTTTATATGCAGCCAGAGCATTGAAGAATAGGCCTGCCAGGCATAATCAAATAACATCCAAAAGCCAAGGAAGGCACTGACTAAAGCTGCGGGAGTCATAATGCCGTAAAATAACTTTCGCTCCATGATTTTGAAGCGTTCATTGCTTACCTCATCGTTGCTGCTGGCGTGGTAAACAAAGAATCGGGGCAAATAAAACAGTGCAGCAAACCAGGCAACCATAAAAATAACATGAAACGCTTTAACCCATAACATTAATGAGTATCTCCTATATCAGACTCTTGATCGTTGCTTCCAGCTCGGTATGTGACATTTCCCCAAGCTTGCGTTTAAGTATTTTACCATCTTTGCCTATAAAAATTGTCGTTGGTGTCACTTTAATATTAAACGCCTTAAGCAGATCATCATCTGAGTCCAAAACAATAGGATAGTTCATGTTTTTTTGCCGAACCATTTCCCTGACCTGCGATTCTGGATCATAACCCATAGCAACCCCTATGATGACGAGAGCCTGTGGAGAATATTTTTTGTACATACTCACCAGAAGGGGAATTTCATTAACACAGCCTGGACATTCAGTGGCCCAAAAATTGACGATAACCGGCTTGCCCCTGAGTTGTGTCAGTGTAAATTTATTTCCTTGAATATCTTCAAAGCTAGCTTGTGGTGCCGGTGGTTGACCGGCAGGTGCCAGCCACAAATAAGCCAAAAGGGCTCCTAATACAGCTATAAAGTAAATAACGGCAAAATCTTTCTTCTTCATCTGCTATGAACTATTCAATTATGATTGAGAGGGTCTAAGGTAGAGTCACTCTTTAAATTAAGCTCGGACAAGCTCCTAGAGGCTTTTTATTTCGTACTCTGGCTTATCCTGTATTATAATAGTTAATTCAGTTGAATTTCCAGATAAAAGGTCAGAGTTAACGTGGCAAAAATAAAAATTGGTATTGTTGGTGGTACGGGTTATACCGGGGTTGAATTATTAAGGTTATTAGCTAACCATCCTGATGTCAAATTACAGGTTATTACATCACGCTCAGAAATGGGGCTTCCGGTAAGCGATTTGTTTCCTAATTTAAGAGATCATCTCAGCATTGCATTTTCAGAACCGGATGTTTCAACATTAAAAAATTGTGATTTAGTCTTTTTTGCTACACCCAATGGTATTGCCATGAAAATGGTGCCGGAATTAATTGAAGCGGGTGTTAAAGTGATTGATCTGGCAGCGGATTTTCGAATTAAAGATATCAATGTCTGGGAACAATGGTATGGCATGGAACACGCATGTCCTAATTATCTTGAACAAGCCGTTTATGGCTTACCTGAAGTTAACAAAGAAGCGATAAAACAGGCTCGCCTGATAGCGAATCCGGGTTGTTATCCAACAGCAGTGCAATTGGGCTTTTTACCCTTAATAGAAAATAAGGTGGTCAATACAGATTTTCTGGTTGCTGATTGTAAATCAGGTGTCAGTGGTGCCGGGCGTGCTGCTAATGTCGGTACACTATTATGTGAAGCCAGTGAAAGTTTCAAAGCTTATGCTGTTCCAGGCCATAGACACTTGCCTGAAATCAGTCAAGGACTCGATCTTTTTAATAAGAGCGTAAATAGCGGTGATGTTGATTTAACTTTTGTCCCGCACCTTCTGCCGATGATCCGGGGAATTCAGGCGACGTTGTATGGGAAAATAGAAAATTCAAATAATTTTAAATTATCCGAAATACAGGCACTTTATGAAGAACGCTATGCCGATGAACCTTTTGTTGATGTATTACCTGCAGGCTCACACCCGGAAACAAGGACAGTAAAAGGTTCAAATATGTGCCGCATTGCCATACATCAGCCACAGGACAGTAATACCATTGTTGTCCTGTCTGTCATTGACAATCTCGTTAAAGGGGCTGCGGGTCAGGCAGTACAAAATATGAATATTGTTTTTAATCGGGATGAAAAGGCAGGCTTGAACATTGTTCCGTTAATGCCTTAAGCTATTTTTTTCAGCAGCTTTCTTTATTATAAAAATTTTAAGAAAATATCTGAGCTAATTATCATGACTCATATTATTGTTTATCGTTCCCACCCTTTTCAGTATTATGGTATTCGTTTACTCATATTATTGCTGGCTGCTGCACTTCTTTGGGGAGCATTTGAGATGGGTATATTAAGGCTACTTGGTTAGTTGAATATACGGTATCAGGACTTAATAAATGCTTGCACCAAAATAAGTTCAGTTATAAGAAACCAAAAGGTTTACCTTATAAGGCTGACACAGAAAAACAAGCTGAGTTCATCCGAGCCTACAAGCAGTTAAAAAAGGAAATAGCGGTTGATGAGTCGATTTATTTTATGG
>JAIVER010000087.1 GCA_023864145.1 Thiohalomonas sp.
TCATGGGCTGTGAGAGTAATTTGCGTCATTGGATAATTTTGATCTTTTTCTCTATGAAAATCAAGCATTTTCATAGGTTATGGGTATATAACTAAATTGTTTAAAAATCCCCGCTTTTTTATCCCCCCCCTGCGGGGCTAAATAGCTGTTCTAAAATAGTGAGCATTTCTAACGCAAAAACCGGGATTAAACGGATGAACACTAATTAATCAGTTGCAGCCAGTGTTTCACTGGAATTTCTGCTGTAGTTTGTAGATGATGCAAACAGCCGATATTGGCCGTTGCAATAACATCAGTATCATTTTGCTGCAGATTTGCTAACTTATTATCCCTTAATTGATGCGAAATTTCTGGATTAAAAAGTGAATAACTGCCTGCTGAACCACAACATAAATGTTTCTCCTTAATCGGAGAAAGTGTGGCTCCAAGTGAGGTCAATATTTGCTCTACTATTTCAGGTAAATGTTGACCATGCTGCAAACTACAGGGAGAGTGATAGGCTATATTTTTATATTTTGAATCTAATTCAAGAGGTGATAAATCTTCGCTGTTAAAAACCTGACTAATATCTTGAGTGATAGCCGCAATCCTTAGCGCTTTCTCATAATAAATGGAGTCATTTCCCAAATACTTTGCCACTAATCGCGGATAATCTTTAAGTATTAAACCACAGGCGCTGGCATTACTAATAATGGACTCAACGCCTTCTTCACTATACTCTGACCAGGAATCAATATTTTTTTTTATAAAGCTTATAGTTTGACTCTCAGCTTGTAAATGGTGAGACAGTGCTCCACAACAAGCGGGATCTTTTTCGTGGAGCACTTCAATGCCTAATTTATCCAGCAATTGTCTGGTTTTCTGATGGATATCCGGGCTGATAGTATTATGCACACAGCCATTCAGGAGAAGCATTTTTCGGGAGCGAGGCGCTGTTTTTAAAAAAAGTGTTTGCTGATGATCTTCAGGTAACAATTGTGCCAGTTTTTCGGGTAATAAGGTTTTAACAGAGTTCCCTAAAGTGACGAAAAAATTAAACCGTTTAGAATAAGGCATAATAGTTAAAATTAGTTTGCGTAATAATTTTTTTCGCCAGGGTAGTTGAATGTCTTTTGTTATCAGCGATTGCCCGATTTCTAATAAGTGATGGTACTGAATCCCGGACGGGCAGGTGGTTTCACAATTTAAGCAGTTTAAACAACGGTCCAGATGTTGTTTGGTTTTCTCGGTAGGTTGGTTACCCTCCAGGATCTGTTTAATTAAATAAACCCGTCCCCTTGGACCATCCAGTTCATCGCCTAATAACTGATAGGTCGGACAGGTGGCATTACAAAAACCACAGTGCACGCAGCTGCGTAATATTTCACCCGCATGCTGTCCCATTATAGTTTGTTTATAGGATTCTAATATATTCGTTTGCATTTTGTGCTGCTATCTTTTGTTGCTATTCTTTTGTTTGTGTTGTGTCAATCAAGGTTCAGTATTTCTGTCGTATTTACAGCTCAGGATAAAGACATCCGTGATTAAGAATAAAATGAGGATCCATTGCCCGTTTGATCTGTTGATGAATTTTCATCAAGGCCGCTGTTAAAGGTTCTTGTTTAGGAATACTTTTTAATTCCTCACTGTCCATATTATTACCGCGAAATAATTGTGCATGCCCACCCAGAGATTGGGTATAGGAGCGGATTTTATCAGCCGGCTGATTACTATAGAACCATCGTAATGCACCACCCCAGTCAATCAGTTGTTTATCTTCAGCACTAATATAGCGTTCAAAATTTTCAGTTTTTCTGGGCAGTGATAATCGCCATAGAGGCTGAGTTTGATTAAAGAAAGACAATTGCTGTTCATTTAACTCGGACCAGAACGAATTGTTGACTTCTTGCGGCTGAAATTTTTGTTGAGCAAGAGTCTGGCTCATTTCCCGATAAGAAAATTCGACACCTTTGTTAGAACCAGCAAGACGGATATAAGCCTCCTCTCTTGAATAACAGGCAGCAGTAATAGGATATCCAGCTATCAATAAACGTTGCACCTGATGAGCAAATTGATTTAATTGCAGTGAAAAGCTAATGCTTTGCTCCCTGGCTGGTAAGGGCAGTAGTTTCAATGACACTTCAAGAATAATCCCCAAACTACCATAAGAACCCGTCATGAGTCGGGAAAGATCATAACCGGCCACATTTTTTATCACCTCACCGCCAAATTGCAATAATTCCCCTCGTCCATTAATGATTTTACAACCCAGAACAAAATCCCGTGCGGAACCTGTAAATGGTCTTGAAGAACCGGATAATCCAGCAGCAATGGTTCCACCAATGGTGGCATTTGCAGAGAATTCAGGTGGTTCAAAAGCTAACATCTGACCATTTTCAGCCAACACCTTTTTTAGATCCGATAATAAAGTACCACTACGGACAGTGATCGTTAATTCACTGGGAAGATAATTTACAATTCCCTGATGAGATGCAGTAGAAAGACGCTGGCCTGGAAGGTGATGAATTAAAAATAATTTGCTTCCGTTTCCCTGAATCGCCAGTGCTTGTCGATTTTGATACGCCGTTTGAACCTGCCTGACCAGTTTGTCCGTTTGATCATTTTTATTATTGTGTGTATGATTTTTTTGTATATGAGAGCTCATTATTTAAAATCGTTCCAGTTCTGGATGCGGTAACTGACCATGATGTACGTGCAAAGCACCAAACTCAGCACAACGATGCAACAATGGAATACCTTTACCCGGATTTAATAAATTTTTTCTATCAAAAGCAGTTTTTATATCCAAAAACTGCTGCAGTTCCGCGGCATTAAATTGAATACACATTTGATCCAGCTTTTCTACACCCACACCATGCTCTCCAGTAATAGTACCGCCTAATTCCACACAGGCAGCCAGAATTTCTCCGCCCATTTTTTCTGTCTTTTCAAGCTCTCCGGGATTATTAGCATTATATAAAATCAGTGGATGCAGATTGCCATCGCCAGCGTGGAATACATTCACAACCGCCAGAGCATACTCATCCGATAAGTCATGAATACGATCTAATATTTTTCCTAACTGAAACCGCGGGATGGTTCCATCCATACAATAGTAATCCGGGGACAAACGACCAACGGCAGGAAAGGCAGCTTTGCGACCCGCCCAAAAGGTTTTACGCTGCTGCTCATTTAGAGCAATTTGAACCTCAATGGCACCACCGAGTTTAAAAATTGGCTGTAATTGCTCAATTTGTGCATCCACTTCGGCAAGAGAACCATCGATTTCACAAAGTAATATGGCAGCAGCATCCACAGGATAGCCAGCATGAATAAAATCCTCTGCCGCTTTGATGGCTGATTTATCCATTAATTCCAGACCTGCTGGAATAATACCTCTGGAAATGATTTCACTGACAGTTTCTCCGGCGCTGTTGACCTGGTCAAATGATGCCATCAAAACTTTAATCACTTTTGGCTTAACCCGTAATTTAACCAGCACTTCCACAACCACTCCCAGCATTCCTTCTGAGCCATGCATTAATGCCAACAAGTCATATCCTGGACTATCCAATGCCTCACTGCCTATTTCAATCAGCTCACCGTCCATGGTAATGACTTTAAGCTGCAGAACATTATGCACCGTCAGCCCATATTTAAGGCAATGCACACCACCGGCATTTTCAGCCACATTACCGCCAATGGAACAGGCAATTTGAGAAGAAGGATCAGGGGCATAATACAAAGCATGATCATTAACTGCTTCTGAAATGGCCAGGTTTCTAACACCCGGTTGTACTCTAGCGGTCAGGTTATCCCTGTCAATTTCTATAATTTTATTAAGTTTGGCTAAACTCAGAACAATACCATTTTCAAGGGGTAATGCGCCCCCGGATAAACTGGTGCCGGCACCTCGTGATACAACGGGTATTTGATACTTAAAACAGACACGAATAATTTGCTGTATCTGCTCAATAGTATCAGGTAAGAGAACCATCAAAGGTAATTGGCGATAGACAGAAAGTCCATCACATTCATACGGTTTTAAATTTTCAGAATCAAAAAGTAAGGAATCTGTTGCTACTATTTTTGAGAATATCTGCACTAATTCATGCTTACTGATTTGGGTTTTAATTCCCCAATCATCAATTTTTAACGGCATCAAATTACCTTTTAAGCATTGACCTTAACAGCCCGGTTGATTTAAAAATTAATTAAATATAACTGTCTATTGTTTTTTTATCAAGAAATACTCATAATTACCCAGTAAATTTGTATAGATTTAGATTTCCCCCTATTTTTTAAGGAATTTATTATGACTGACAGCTTTAATCCTTCAATCAGAAGACTCATGGGTCCTGGTCCTTCAGACGTTCCTCCCAGAATATTATCTGCTTTGGCAAGACCGACTATAGGTCATCTTGATCCTGAATTTGTTAACATGATGGATGAAGTTAAAGCTTTGCTGCAATATGCTTTTCAGACAAAAAATGAACTGACTATTCCAGTTTCAGCACCGGGTTCTGCAGGTATGGAGTGTTGCTTTGTCAATCTGATCGAAGCGGGAGATAAGGTGATTGTTTGTCAGAATGGTGTATTTGGCGGACGCATGAAAGAAAATGTTGAACGCCTGGGTGCAACTGCCATTATGGTAGAAGATGAGTGGGGAACGGCCATTGATATCGCCAAAGTTGAGCAAGCCCTTAACGATAATCCCGATACTAAAATCGTCGCCTTTGTTCATGCTGAAACCTCTACGGGTGCCTGTTCCGATGCTAAAGCGTTATGTGATTTAGCACATAAACATGATTGTCTTACGATTGTAGATGCAGTCACTTCATTGGGCGGTTCTGAACTTAAGGTAGATGAATGGGGCATTGATGCCATTTATTCAGGCACGCAAAAATGCTTATCCTGTGTGCCGGGAATATCCCCCCTCAGCTTTAATGATAACGCGATTAAAGTGATTAAAAATAGAAAAACAAAAGTGAATAGCTGGTTTTTAGATCTGAACCTGGTGATGGGGTATTGGGGAGGCAGTGCCAAACGTGCTTATCACCATACTGCCCCCGTCAATGCACTTTACGCCCTGCATGAATCACTGGTCATATTAGAAGAAGAAGGACTGGAAAATTCTTGGCTGCGACATAAGCATCATCACTTAGCACTGCGTGCAGGTCTTGAAGCGATGGGACTGGCATTTGTGGTTCCTGAAAATGATCGTTTACCACAACTCAACGCCGTGACTATTCCTGAAGGTGTTGACGAGGCACAGGTTCGCAGTCGTTTACTCAATGAATACAACCTGGAAATTGGTGCAGGTCTGGGGGCATTAGCGGGTAAAGTCTGGCGCATCGGATTGATGGGACATAGCAGCCGTGCTGAAAACATTTTACTTTGCCTCAGCGCTCTGGAAGGTGTACTCTCTGATATGGGTGCTAAAATAAATGTCGGAGTGGCCATTACAGCGGCACAAAAAGCATTAAATAAATAGGTTGAAACTGATAAAGGTTATGTAATCGCCTGCATAAGCTATTCTGAACTAATTTACTTTGCTTTTATCATTAGAGTCCTTGTCTGAGTTACCAAATTCATGGCACAATTTTGTGCCAGTTCATGTAAACGCAACTGCACTCTGGAGTTGATGCTACCTTCAGGATAAAGACCATCCTCATCCAATTCACCGGTAGTGACGCCGGTCAATAATTTAATGGCTTCATCCACCGTGCTTACCGAATAAATGTGAAACTTCCCTGCTTTTGCTGTTGCCACTGGTACTGTCAACTTATTCACATTGACATAAAATTTATCTACTTTATAAATTTCAGGCGCAGGAAATCTCAACCATTTATCCTAAAAAAATCAGTTAACCCTGCCAGCAACCAAAATTTAGCATAAACAACCTAAAAGTCTGACTCATTATGTTCTATGAAGGAGCT
>JAIVER010000088.1 GCA_023864145.1 Thiohalomonas sp.
TCATGGGCTGTGAGAGTAATTTGCGTCATTGGATAATTTTGATCTTCTTCTCTATGAAAATCAAGCATTTTCATAGGTCATGGGTATACATCTCTATTATTAGAAATTACTCAACCCAGAGTCAGTGCTATAATCCTAAATAAATCAGTTGAACCTACTGCGAGCGTCCAATGCACTGAATCTTCAAAACTTTTCAGAGCATTTTGAATTCACCCGTAGGATGACTACGAATAAACCCAAAATAACCTGTAAAGCCTTGAATCTCCAGCACCTTGATCGCTCTCTCTACGATTCAAGTGATTAGTTTAGGATAATGAAAGGAACATTTGAACCAGATACCAATTTAATCCATGCGTCTTGTAATGATAATGGAAGTTGTTATCATATAGAGTCCTTAGAATAAAGTTCAACAGGAACTGTAACCATCTAAGTTAATTCGGTTAAAGCGCATAGCAATTATAAATGAAGCATCATAAGAACAATCTAATATACGTTTCTTTGATAAGTATTCTCTTACTTATTGGACAATTGGCTGTGCTTGTTCATGCTGAAGAACATCCTTTTCATGAATCCCATGAGTCTTGTGTTGTTTTCGTTGCGGCAGAGCAAACAGATAGCACGCTTGTTCTTAACAATATCGATTTACCTGTCATAAAAAATGATGTTCCCGATATTTGCTTTATCATTTCTGAATTATCTATTTCACTGAGCGTTTATCAGGCTAGAGCGCCTCCTTTCTTTTCGTAATCCTTTACCAATTATTTCACCGTTACAAATATTAAGTGTTTGTAACTGATTTTTCTTGATTACGGAAGAGTTTCTTATGCGTAAAAAATTTCTCGTGGCTGCGACAATTGCAGCTATATCAAACATTAATCCTGTGTGGGCCAAAAGTGATATTGAAGCTCTCAGAAAGCAGGTTGAAGCGTTAAAAAAAGACTACGAACAACGCATTAATGCGTTAGAAAACAGATTGCAACAAGCAGAAGAAAATACCCAGCTTGCACAGCAAAAAGTAGAGCAGGTTGTTAATAAAATTGAAAACACAAAATCCACTTCAAGTGCAGGACAAAATAATTTTAATCCTGCTGTCAGTGTTATTCTTGACGGTCGTTATGCTGATTATGATAATGATCCTGATGCCTATGAATTACCCGGTTTTATGCTTGGTAATGAAGCCGGTTTAGGTGACGACGGTTTTTCAATCGGTCATACAGAAATAGCGTTCAGTGCCAATATTGATGATAAATTTTATGGTAAAGCAACACTGGCGATCCACGACCATAAAGGTGAAACTGAAACCGATCTGGAAGAGGCTTATATTCAAACTCTGGGACTAGGCAATGGACTGACAGTAAAAGCCGGACGTTTTTATTCTGCCATTGGTTATCTGAACGAACAGCATGAACATACCTGGGATTTTGCCGATGCACCTTTAATTTATCGGGGGTTGTTTGGCAACCAGCTTCGTGATGATGGCTTACAAATTACTTATCTGGCAGCAACTGATTTATTTATGCAGGTTGGTAGTGAATTATTTCGAGGTGATCGTTTTCCAGGAGGTGGTGATCATGATGGCGTGGGTGCCTGGACTGTGTTTGCTAATATTGGCGGAGACATCGGTATAGAACATAGCTGGCAACTTGGCTTTAATCACTGGCGTCAAAATGATGTCGATGACCGTACCAGTAGCGGTCACAGCCATGGTGGCGCAGCAACAGAAACCCCGTCATTTTCGGGGGATAGTAAGATCAGCTCTTTGGATCTGGTTTATAAATGGGCTCCCAATGGCAATCCAACCAGTCAGAATTTCAAATTCCAGTTCGAATACTTTGATCGTCGTGAAGATGGAAATATCAGTATGTTCAATAGTGGCCCAGCGGAAGAAGTTTCAACTTATGATGGCCAGCAGGATGGCTGGTATGCCCAGGCTGTCTATCAATTTAAGCCTCATTGGCGAACGGGTATTCGTTATGATCGACTCAGTAGTAATAATAAAGGCTCAGATGATGATGTCCTTGCTGAAGCAGGACTGGATGATAAAGGACATACACCAGAACGTTATAGTGCAATGCTGGAATGGTTACCCAGTGAATACAGTCGGATAATATTGCAATTTAATCGGGATAATTCCTATGAAGACGCTGATAACCAGATCTTTTTACAATATACCCATACTCTGGGCAGCCATGGCGCTCACCAATTCTAGGAGAATTAAAGAATGTACAAGCAAATAAAAACACATCTATTTGTGATGTTAATTTTTTCTCTCTGGCCATCTAATAGTCACTCAGAAATTAATGTTTTTGCCTGTGAGCCCGAATGGGCTTCACTGGTGCAGAATTTAGGCGGCAGCAAGGTCAGTGTTTTTAGTGCGACCACAGCATTACAGGACCCACACCATATACAGGTTCGACCCAGTTTAATAGCAAAAGCTCGCCGTGCAGATCTTCTGATTTGTACTGGAGCAGAATTAGAAGTGGGTTGGTTGCCGCTATTGTTGAGAAAATCGGGTAATGGAAAAATTCTGACAGGTCAACCAGGCCATTTTATGAGCGCAGATCATGTGACTTTACTGGAAAAGCCTAAATTACTGGATCGCAGTCAAGGGGATGTTCATGCCGATGGTAATCCACATATTCATCTTGATCCGAACAGAATTATGCTTATTGCTGAAGCTTTGGCTAGCACGTTAAGCCGTATTGATCCTGATAATCAGAGCTATTATCAAAACAATTGGATAAGTTTTAAGGAAACATGGTCCAGGGCGATTGCAAAATGGGAACAACTAAGCCAATCATTATGGGGTAAAAAAATTGTCGTAAATCACAATACCTGGGTCTATCTTGAAAATTGGTTAAAATTGGAACGAGTGGCAACATTAGAACCAAAACCCGGCATTGCACCAAGCAGTGCTCATTTAGCACAGGTCCTTGCTGAATTGAAAGACAATCAGGCCGATATGATCCTTTATGCAACCTACCAGAACGACAAAGCTGTTCGCTGGCTGGCAGATAAGACTCATATCCCTGTAGTTGCATTAGACTTTAGTGTCAGCAGTGATGAGACCTTATTTCAGTGGTATGAAATGATTTTAAAGCAGCTTCTGGATAGTAAATAATGAACATTGACGGAATGACTTTAAGTATCCTTGGCCCGGCTTTTATAGCTGGCCTGCTAGTCGTGGCAACTCATGTACCACTGGGACAGGAGGTACTTAAACGCGGCATTATTTTTATTGATCTGGCCATTGCACAGATTGCCGGACTGGGTCTTATTCTCGCCAACCAATTGGGTTGGCAGGCCCATGGATGGGAAGTGCAATTGGCTGCTTTGAGCAGTGCTTTAATCGGCGCCTGGATATTAAGTTTGATGGAGAAATTTTGGGGATCAATTCAAGAAGCACTAATAGGTGTAACATTTATTTTATCAGCAACAGCCAGTATTTTATTATTGGCAAATAATCCTCAGGGTGGTGAGCATCTTAAAGAATTATTGATTGGTCAAATTCTTTGGGTTACCTGGGAGCAACTCATTCCAATTGCGTTAATGACAATAGTCATTTTAATTGCATGGTTTAAGTTCAGACAACACTTTAGTCGTATGGGATTTTATCTACTTTTTGCTTTGGCTATAACCAGCTCGGTTCAACTGGTTGGAGTTTATCTGGTTTTTGCCAGTCTTATTATTCCAGCTCTGGCTAGTAATAATTATAAAGCAAAAGCAGCGTTAATCATTGGCTATAGCGTAGGCATTTTAGGATATGGATTGGGGTTAATATTTTCTTCGATAATCGATTTACCCAGTGGTGCCGTTATTGTCTGGAGTATTACTATAATCGCCTTAATAATTCAGATGCTATTCAGGAGAAATTTAATAAGATATCAAAAGGCTTAGATTGAATGACTGCTCAGTTACATCATTGGCGCAGGTGACACTCTGAGTACTTCATCAACGGTTGTAACACCTTTAGCTACTTTTTGTGCTCCACTGAGGCGCAACGGTTTATAGCCGTCTTTAACGGCCTGACGACGTAATTGTTCCATATCAGCATTACGACTAAGCAGATGTTTAAACTCACGACTCAGGGGTAACATTTCAAACAAGCCTACACGTCCCAGATAACCGGTGTTTCGACATTCAAGACAGCCGACTGGTTTATAAATTTTTTTAGGGAGTTCACTTTTCCAGGGTTTGACCATATCAATCCAGACATCCTCATCAACTTGAGTCTTGGCTTTACAATGGGGGCAGAGGGTTCTGACCAGACGCTGAGCCATAATACCAATAATACTTGAATGGATCAGATAAGGCGGTACACCAATATCCTGCAAACGGATCAATGCTGACAGTGTATCGTTAGTATGCAATGTCGACAATACTAGATGCCCGGTTAAGGAAGCCTGAATAGCCATTTCAGCCGTTTCTTTATCTCTGATTTCACCAATCATAATAATATCAGGATCCTGACGCATCAGTGTCCTGACGCCTTGAGAAAAATCCAGATCAATCTTTTTCTGAATCTGCATCTGATTAAATAAAGGCTCTATCATTTCGATAGGATCTTCTATCGTACAGACATTCACTTCAGGCTTAGCCAGTTGTCGTAAGGTAGTATAAAGCGTACTGGTTTTACCTGAGCCTGTTGGTCCTGTCACCAGAATAATACCATTGGGCTTTTTGATCATCTCCTGCCAGTATTTATTTTCCTGTTTGCCAAAGCCTAATGATTCGAAGCCTCGTTGTAACACTTCCGGATCAAAGATGCGCATCACTAATTTTTCACCAAAAGCAGTGGGCATGGTTGATAAACGCAGCTCAATTTCCAAACCACTGGGGGTTTTTGTTTTAATACGGCCATCCTGAGGGCGACGTTTTTCTGAAACATCCATACGCCCCAGAATTTTAATGCGGCTGGAGACGGCATTCATAACTGCGGCTGGAATCTCATACACCTGCTGCAGCACACCATCAATACGAAAACGTACATTGGCTTGTTCTCGTCGAGGTTCCAGGTGTATATCACTGGCCCGTTGTTCAAACGCATATTGTAATAACCAGTCAACAATGCGCACAATATGATTATTATCGGCGTCCAGACTACCGGAGCGTCCCATTTCAATCAATTGTTCCAGATTCTGAATACCCATCATTTCATCATCTGACTGGTATTCAGCCTGAGTCAGTGACTTTGAAACACTGTAAAACTCAACTAAGAAACGAGAAATATCTTCAGGATTGGCTAACACTAAAACAATTTTTTTGCCCGATATGCGTTCAATTTCTGCCTGCCAGGAAAGCTGAAAAGGTTGGGCTGTGGCCACATAGACCTCATCATGAGTCACTTCAACAGGTAAAATATTAAAATTTCTGGCATAAGAAAAAGACATCAATGAGGTCACACTGCTCACATCAGTCACTAAGGGATCGATTCGTTTAGTCGCTATACCGGTTATATCTGATAGCCATTGAGTCAACTCATCAGAGGTGATCAGCTGCTCAGGATGGCTTTTATTTTTCCAGCCTCGTTCTGTAATCATTGAAAATGGATGTTGCTGAGAATACTGGTTGTTAGTGTCCAATGCTTTAAGTAGCTGAAGATTTTCCTTTGAAACCAGTCCATCACTAATCAGTTGTTCTAATACATTGTAGAGATCAAGTTTACCATCAGGCCGTGTGAGTTGATTAATATTCATTCTATTCTTTTTTATCTGATAGCTTAATTAACTAAAGTTTAGAGTTTCACATTCCTCAAAAGAGGAAAAAAATTTAAAAATATAACATAAAATAGTTGACAAAAAAAAGGCGGTATTGTTGCCGCTCCTAATAAAAATTGCTTTTGAAAAGAAAAAAGCAATTTTTATTAGGAGCGGCCTCTAG
>JAIVER010000089.1 GCA_023864145.1 Thiohalomonas sp.
TTACCGAGCATTGGAAAATCATTAGATTCTCGAATTAATGATAATTTCCAAGTGTTCGATCCTGCATTTTCAAGTTGATTGGGTATATTAACAAAAAGTCTGTGGTTGCTTATTTTTCTGACTTTGATTGTCTGAGCGCAGCGAGTTTTCAAAGTTATAAAAATAAGTGACCACAAGCTTAACAAACATTATTTAGAAATATACGCTGAATAGTTATAAATTTATAAAAAAGACAGAATTTCCTTTTCAATATCCTGCTTATCAATAATAATATTATGAGCTATTTCTTTATCAAATAAATCATTAATAATAGCTGGAATGCTGATATCCGCTTCTTTAGCAATAGATTTTAGCGCATCAATATCATTAGCATCCTGCTCACCGGTAAGTGCATTAGCGATTGTGGGTGAAAACTTAGTCCATTCTGCTGTGGAGTAAGCAATAGTGGTTAAAGGCTTGTCCCTACAGGTATCATAGGCTTTGAAACAAGTCGCCGTATGTGGATCCATAAGATAACCATCAGCAAATGCATCTTTAATATATTGTTTGCCTTCATCATCTTCACAAAAATCGGCCGCAAAAATTCTCCGCAACTGAGTCAGTTCTGCAGCACTTAATTCATAATGCTTATCATTGTCCAGATTTGCCATGAACTCTTTGGTACGTTCAGCACCAAACAGATCAAATAAAATACGCTCGACATTGGAAGATTTTAAAATATCCATTGCCGGTGAACTGCTAGAGATCACAAACATGTTACGTAAATCATATTCTCCAAACTTAATCAGCTGGGTTAATACGTTGTTTTTATTTGAAGCAATTAAAATCTTCTCAACAGGCAGACCCATCTTCAGCGCATAATAAGCGCCAAGTGCATTACCAAAATTACCGCTGGGCACATCAAGATAAACCTTATCACCCATACTAATAGCATTAATGCGTACTAATTCAAGATAGCTGTAAATATGATAAATCAGCTGAAAAATGATACGGCCAAAGTTAACGGAATTAGCTGCTGATAAGTGAATATTTTTTTCTTTTAATTTTGCTTTGAATGCCGCAGAGCCTAATAAACGTTTTAAGGCATGTTGGGTATCATCAAAATCACCATGAATACCAATAACCTTCAGGTTTTCAGCATTTTCTGTGACCATTTGCAGACGCTGCACATCAGACGTACCGCCATCTGGATAGAGGCAGGCCACTTGCACATTATCACGGTTTTTAAATGTTTCTAGGGCTGCCGGACCGGTATCACCACTGGTTGCCGCAATAATAAGATAATTTTCATTACGTTTTTGTGCCAGAGAAGATAACACCATGCCAAAAGGCTGTAATGCCATATCTTTAAATGCCCGGGTAGGACCATGATAAAGTTCACTAACATAAAGATCATCCTTAACCTTCGCCAGAGGTACAGGCTTATCTGCATCATCAAATTTATCATATAAGCTCAAGGCTTCATCAATGAGATCTGCATCTATATCAATTTCAAATGCGCTCAGTACGGCTTTAGCTAATGATTTATAATTAGAATCAATATGTTGTTGTAAAAAATCCAAACCCAGTTCCGGCAATGTTTTGGGGACATAAATACCACCGAAAGAAGCAATGGGAGCCAGTATGGCTGCAGAAAAAGTTACTTCTATAGGATGTTCCCCATCATTGCCGCGAGTTTCAATAAAATTCATATATTTACCTGTTTCCTAAACTTAAATCATTAACCTGTTAAACCTGATTATACCTAAGGCCGCCAGAAAATTGTAAAATTCTTCACATTCTCTTACCTGAATATCACATACCTATTATCCAGCCCTACTAATGTCACTCCGGATTCATTATAATTGCCAGTCTTTAACTCCTGACTCGTAAAACATATGGATAAACTCTACTCCCCTATCAGCCCTGAATTTGTCAATAAACCCGGCATGAAAAGTCACTGGGGGAAACTCTATGGCAGTGCATTAACTTTAGCTACCAGTAATCTTGCCCAGCAGTCTGAGCAATTTATTACCCTGATTGCTTCTGATATGCCATCAGCACAAAAGCTGAAGTACGAATTATCCTTTTTTCTCGCTCACTCCGATCTGAATATTCTCACCTTACCCGATTGGGAAACACTGGCCTACGATCAGTTTTCACCACATCAGGACATTATTTCAGAGCGACTGGCCACCTTATATGATCTACCGACACTTAAACAGGGCATTTTAATCGTACCATTAAGCACCCTGATGCATCGCTTAATGCCGATGGATTATATTAATAACAATACCTTACTGCTTGATAAGGGTATGACGCTCGATATTCCCCGGTTCCGACGTGATCTGGAAAAAAGAGGTTATCGTTGTGTAAGCAATGTCTACGAGCACGGTGAATTTGCGGTACGCGGCAGCATCATTGATCTGTATCCCATGGGCAGTACCCTGCCCTATCGAATCGATCTCTTTGATGATGAGATTGACTCAATTAAGACGTTCGATATAGAAACCCAGCGTTCCACAAATACTATTGATTCTATCAATATGATGCCTGCCCGGGAATTTCCTTTAGATAAAGAAAGCATTGATTTTTTCCGAGAACAATATCGCAATATACTGGGCGGAGAATTAACTGACAGCATTATTTATAATGAAGTAGGAGAAGGTATTTCACCCGCTGGTATCGAATATTATCTACCCTTGTTTTATCAGCAAAGCACAACATTATTTGATTTTTTACCTGAACAAGCCATCATTGTTAACTTTACTGATCTCGAAGCAGTAACTGATCAATTTATTAATGATACTGAACAGCGCTATGAACAATACCGGCACAATATCACACGCCCAATTTTAGAACCTGCACGGCTTTTTTTACGCACTAATGAATTATTTGCACAATTAAAAAATTATCCTCGAATTATATGTCAAAGTTTTGAATTTGAAGAAAAAGCCGGGGTTTACAATTTCAGCAGTGATAAAGCACCCTCATTAACTATTTCAACCCAGAGTGCCACGCAAATAGAAAGCGCATTTGATCAATTACTGGCCTATTTAAAAACAGCACAAAATAAAAAACAACGTATTTTATTTTGTGCTGAAACGGCAGGTCGTCGTGAAACACTATTAGAGCTATTTAAACCCTACAAAATATACCCAAAAATATTCACCAGCTGGAATGACTTTCAGGAGTCGGATAAAGCACTGGGGATCTGTATTGCACCGCTTAATGAAGGTTTACAGTTAGCGGATATCGCCTTGATCAGTGAATCTCAGCTCTATGGCCAGCAGGTCATGCAGCGGCGCAGAAGAAAGAATAAGTCTCAGGATAACGATGCCATTATTAACACTCTGGCAGAGTTAAAGATAGGTGCTCCTGTGGTCCATGAAGATAACGGTGTGGGGCGTTATTTAGGCCTTGAGACAATAACCCTGGGTGATGAAACGACTGAATTTTTAGCACTGGAATATGCCGGTGGTGATAAGCTCTATGTACCGGTTGCCGCATTACACCTGATCAGTCGTTATACCGGCTCTAATCCGGAAAATGCACCACTGCATAAACTGGGCAGCGGTCAATGGGAAAAAGCAAAACATAAAGCACGTGAAAAAATTCGGGATGTTGCAGCCGAATTACTGGAAATTTATGCACTGCGAGAAGCGCAGCAAGGTTATATCTATCGTTTTGACAAACAGGAATACCACGCTTTTGCCAGTGGTTTTCCTTTTGAAGAAACAGCGGATCAACAAACAGCCATTGAGAATGTCATTGAAGACATGAGCGCCCCCAGGCCGATGGATCGTCTGGTTTGTGGTGATGTGGGCTTTGGTAAAACTGAAGTGGCAATGCGGGCAGCCTTTCTTGCTGTTTCAGGTGGCAAACAAGTCGCTATTTTAGTACCAACCACCTTATTGAGCCAGCAACATACCGAAAACTTTCAAACTCGATTTGCTGAATGGCCGATTAAAATAGCCGGCTTATCTCGTTTTCAAACTAAAAAAGAACAAGAAGTGATCCTCAAAGGGGTTGCCAATGGTACCGTTGACATTGTCATCGGTACACACAAATTATTACAGGACAGCATAAAATACAGAGAATTAGGTCTGGTTATTATTGATGAAGAACATCGCTTTGGTGTACGTCAAAAAGAACGTTTTAAGCAATTACGCAGCAAAGTGGATATTCTGACATTAACAGCGACACCAATTCCCAGAACACTCAATATGTCGCTTTCCGGTATACGGGATTTCTCCATTATTGCCACACCGCCGGCACGCCGCTTATCCATTAAAACATTCGTGCAGCAATGGAATAATGACAGTATAAAAGAAGCCTGCCAGCGTGAAATTATGCGTGGTGGTCAGATTTTTGTGCTGCACAATAATGTACAGACCATCGAAAAAAAAGCCCGTGAACTAACTGAACTCATACCCGAAGCACGGGTCAATATTGCTCATGGACAAATGCGCGAACATGATCTTGAACAGATCATGGGTGATTTTTATCATCAGCGTTTTAATATTCTTGTGTGTACTACGATTATTGAAACCGGGATTGATATACCCACGGCAAATACCATTATTATTGAACGAGCCGATCGTTTTGGACTAGCACAACTCTATCAATTACGCGGCCGGGTCGGACGTTCTCATCATAAGGCTTATGCTTATTTAGCCGTACCAGAAAAAAAACTAATGACCTCCGATGCCATTAAGCGGCTTGAAGCCATTGAAGCGATCGAAGATCTGGGTGCCGGCTTTACTCTGGCAACTCACGATTTAGAAATTCGTGGTTCAGGTGAGTTATTGGGTGAGGATCAAAGTGGTCAGATCCATGAGATTGGTTTTACTCTCTATACTGATTTACTTGAGCGTGCCGTTAAGTCTTTAAAAGAAGGCAAAGATCCAGAAACAGAAACAGCTGCCCATCACGGCACTGAAATTGAAATGCACATTCCAACATTGATACCCGATGATTATTTACCCGATATCCATACCCGCCTGGTCATGTACAAACGTATTGCTAATGCACAAGATGATATGAAATTAAAGGATCTTCAGGTAGAAATGATTGACCGTTTCGGCTTGCTGACTGATCAAATAAAAAATCTTTTTGCCGTGACATCATTAAAGCTGAGAGCAACACCACTTGATATTTTAAGGATTGATTTTAGCGAAAACGGCGGACGCATTATTTTTAGTGACAAGCCAAATATCGACCCCATGAAGATCATTAATTTAATCCAGACTAAGTCGCTTCTTTTTAAACTCGATGGTAATAGTAAGTTGCGGCTATTAAAGAAAGAAGCAGATATTGCAAAACAATTTCAGTATCTCACAGATCTATTAGAACACTTTGCTAATTAGTGATGTCCATCCGGAAATAGCTGTTTCTTTTCTTCCCCTTTTTCAAAGGGGGACAGAGGGGGTTTAAATTGTTGATTTGCAAGCCCCTCTTCCCCCTTCTAGCAAAAGTAGGCGCTCTAAAGCGAAGAAGGGAGAGGTTAAAAGCAGAATAAACGGATGATCACTCATTAACATAAATACTTTAGATTCAGGCTTTATATTTACAAACCCTATTCTTTACGCGTCATTTCATAATACGCAGCAGCACCCTTCATAAAGAAATATTTCTCAAGACCTTCTGATTCCAGATAATACTGCAGGCATCTAACCTGTTTGCCCTTTTGATCATAAAAATAGAGTGTTGTATCATCATCAATAGCATTAGAAACAATTCTCTTCAACTTCTTTGTTTTATCAAGCTGAACAGATTTATCCCTGAACATAAATATACCCATGACCTATGAAAATGCTTGATTTTCATAGAGAAAAAGATCAAAATTATCCAATGACGCAAATTACTCTCACAGCCCATGA
>JAIVER010000090.1 GCA_023864145.1 Thiohalomonas sp.
ACCGAGCATTGGAAAATCATTAGATTCTCGAATTAATGATAATTTCCAAGTGTTCGATCCTGCATTTTCAAGTTGATTGGGTATATATAGGTATCGACTATTGAAAATAGTCTCTCTTTTAATCAGTAACGTGGGAATACAGGTGCAAATCCTTTTTCAGTACGACTTTACTTTTCATAGACCTCGCTACAGGTGATTTTTTCGCGTCTATTTATTATTTCCCTGCTGTTCATCACCATAATGGTGAGCCCATCAGCACCCTATGCTGATAATATTCGAGCTAAAGAATATTACGTAAAAGCCGCTTTTTTATATAACTTTGCACGCTTAACGGAATGGCCGGAAAAAATATTTTCAAGCACTAATGAACCTATCCGAATTTGCCTGATGGGTAATGACTTGTTTGGCGATGCATTACGCACCCTACGCAATAAAAAAGTTAACAATCAACTCATAGTCATTCAACGCAATGTAAACGAAAATAACCTCTCACACTGCCATATTTTATTTATAAGTCAGTCTGAAAAAAATAATATCCATAAGATAATCAATAAGCTCAAACATCTTGCCATTTTAACCGTGAGCGAATTACCTGGTTTTGCTCAGCAAAATGGCCATATTCGTTTATTCCTGAACAACGATAAAACTCTCAGCCTGGAAGTCAATCTAAACGCTATTAATCAAGCCGATTTAAAAATAAGTTCCCGAATACTAACATTGGCAAAAATTGTGTCCTCTGATGGTGCGCTGAAGCCATGATAAATTTCTCATTTAAAAAACTATCGATAAAAAGCAAGCTGATTGTTACCATCATGGGTATTAGTACCTTAATGCTATTGTCCAGTTTAAGCATCTTTATGAGCAGTGAATTAATTAGCTTGAAAAAAACGATGTTAGAAGATTTATCCACTTTAGCTGATCTCGTAGGTAAAAACAGCGAAGGTGCTATCATGTTCCTTGATAACAAGGTTGCCGGCGAAAATTTACTGCCATTGAAAGCCAAGCCCCATATCATCAGGACTTATTTATTTAATAATGCTGGTCAGTTATTTGCCCGTTATAATCGTGATGCCAATACACGATCATTAACAAAGCTGCCCCATAACACTAAACTGTTGACTGATAGCCAGACAGAAGTTCATTTCTATCTCAATGATCAGATACACCTCATCAAACGTATTATTTTTGAACAAGATAAAACACTTTTGGGTTTTATCTATATTCAGTCTGATAGAGATATCTACTGGCAACGGGTTTCAGAATACATTTATACGATTATCATCATACTGAGTTTTGCTCTGCTATTAACTTTAGCTCTGGCTTATCGGGCACAAAAAATATTTACGGCGCCCATTTTAAAATTATTAACATCCATGCAGTTTGTTTCCTCAAACCAGAATTATTCAGAGACACTTAAATCTAATCACAATGATGAATTTGGTGAATTAATCAATGGTTATAATGATATACTGAGGCAATTAGATGAACAGCATCAGCTCACTAAAAATTACCAGCAGGATCTGGAAAAACGTGTAGCAGAGCGAACTGTACAATTAAAAAAAGCACGTGACGAAGCATTATCTGCCAGCCGCACAAAAAGTATTTTTCTGGCAAATATGTCACATGAAATCAGAACAGCAATGAATGCTATCCTGGGTTATGCTCAGTTATTACAACAAAGTGATCTTGATAAAGAACAGCGGCGAAAATTATCAATTATTGATAATAGCGGTAGTCATTTATTATCTCTAATCAATGATATTCTTGAGCTATCAAAAATCGAAGCCGGTTCGCTTGAGTTATCGACCACTGATTTTGATTTAGTTGAGTTGATTCAGAGGATAGAAAATATGTTCAAAATACGCTGCGATCAAAAGAAAATCCATTGGGAAATGTTCTGTTTTAGTAACCATCCCATTTTGGTAAAAGGTGATCAGGGCAAACTTCGTCAGATTTTAATTAACCTTATTGGTAATGCCTGTAAGTTTACCGATCAAGGTGAGGTACTCTTCAAAATTGAGCAAATTGATGATAATCAATATAAATTTACGGTTAAAGATACTGGGAGTGGTATTGAAGAGGAAGCATTATCACGTATTTTTGATGCTTTTCATCAGGAAAGACAGGGAGAACTTAAAAGCGGCACCGGCTTAGATCTCAATATTACCCAACGACATATCCAGCTGTTATCCGGTGAATTACAGGTTAAGTCAACAATCAATCAGGGCTCTGAATTCTTCTTTTCTATTGAGCTATTACCTGCCAGCAAGTCATTTATCTTTAGTCAAGCAACATCCAACTCCATGTATACACTCAAAGCCGGCACACACTTATCAGCCCTTGTTGTTGACGATGTCAAAGATAATACCGATCTATTAGGCAGTATTTTGACCCAGATTGGTTTTAATGTATCCACCGCTGAAAATGGTCAGCTGGCTTTAGATAAAATTGCAGAAAAATGCCCTGATATTGTTTTTATGGATATCAGGATGCCTGTTATGAACGGAATTGAGGCCATTGGGCATATCCGACAAAAATATTCTTCACAGCAGCTTAAATGTATTGCTGTTTCTGCATCAGGCTTAAAGCATAATGTTCAATATTTTATAGACGAAGGTTATGATTTATTTATATCAAAACCATTTCGCTTTGATGTGATTTTTAATGCTATTACAGAAACGCTTAATGTTGAATTACAGACACTTGAAGATAACAAGATCCCTATCGAAGAAGCTAAATTAAGTATCACTAAGCAAAGACCTCTTAAGCTTGATAAACAATTTATTCAAGAGTTGCACCAGGCAGCTGAGTATGGACAGTTAACTGAGCTGAGCAAACTATTAACACGCTTAAGCAGTTACGGTGAAGCTGGGCAAATCATTGCCAATCATCTTGAGCTTTTAATCAGCAGCGCTGATTTAAATGGTATTTTAGAATATGTGGAGAATATGATTAATGAATAAATCATCTCCTGCTAAAATTTTAATTGTTGATGATACTGCAGCTAATATTGCACTATTAACTGAAATTCTTGAAAACAAGGGCTATCAGATCTCTGCCGCCGGAGATGGTGAAAAAGCCATTAAAATTGCTAAGCATATGACTCCTGATTTAATACTACTGGACATCATGATCCCCGGGATGGATGGCTTTGAAACCTGCCGGCATCTAAAAAAACAGGAAACCACAAAAGGTATCCCTGTTATCTTTATTTCTGCAAAAACAGAAGTAGACGATCTAGTCACGGCTTTTTCTGTGGGTGGCGTAGATTATATTAACAAACCATTTCATAAAGATGAAGTTAACGTAAGAATTATCAATCAGCTGCAGATACGACAGCTTAATCAGCAGCTTGCTACATCTGAACTGCATATGCGTCAATTACTTATCAACTATCAATACCAGTCAGAGCGCTTACAACAAATCGTTGACCATGTCGTTGATGGTATTATTGAAATCACTATTGCGGGAAACATTCAGTTTGCCAATCCCGCAGTAGAGAAATTGTTTGGTTATACCGCTAAAGAATTACAAAGCATTAATTTCAGTGAATTATTAGCAGAACCCTTTGCCAGTTTGTATGGTAAGTTTTTTGAAACAAGTCTGCTCGAAGGTAAACAGGGTTATTTCTCAGGTAACAAAATATTTGAGATTACTGCCAAACGAAAAAATGGCAGTGAATTCCCCATTGATTTTTCTTTTATGAAAATTTCGCTAGGCAAAGAAATGTACCTTGCTGTTGTTCACGATATTACTACACATAAGGATAAAGAAGAAAAATTCCGTTCTTTATCAAATATTGATCCGCTAACCAATCTTGCCAACCGAAGATATTTTGAAGAAGTATTCGCCAAAGAATGGTTATCCCGTCGTCGAAATAATAAGGCAATTGCCTTTATTATGATTGATATCGATTTTTTTAAACAATTTAATGATACCTACGGACATCAGGCAGGAGATGACTGTTTAACACAGGTTTCCGCTGCACTAAAAAACAATATAAAACGTCCTAGTGATATTGTCGCACGAATCGGCGGTGAAGAATTTGCCATTCTTTTACCCGATACTTCAGAAGAGGGTGTTTTCAAAATTGCCGAACAACTCAGGAGCAATATTCAAGCCTTAGAAATACCCCATCGCGGTTCAGAGCATCAAGTCGTAACAATTAGTCTTGGAATTGCTATTACGAAGGTTGGTGAGCAATACAGTTCTTCCGATATGCTTTATCAAATGGCGGATGAAGCATTATATGAAGCCAAGCATTCGGGCAGAAACTGCTGCACCATTGCTGCTGATACCACAAACTCAAATCCTCAGTCAGAAAAATAATACCTGCCAGACTGGGCAGATTAATCTCTATGAAAACAGTTAAAATTTATAACGCAGTTCCCCATAAAAATTACGCTCCGGCAATGGCAGATCATCCGCAATAGAAGCACCGGTATGTTCCCGAGCATCTTCAATTGCAAGGTTGGGAAAAAGAGCGGCGAGTAGTTATTGTCAGACGACGTTTATCCAGTGATAACATCATTGGTACTGGTATTGCTTATGCCGCCCATGCGCTGGATGTTGAATTGGCTATTTTAACACCACAATACTCCAGGGTTCAGGTCAGCCGAAGTTGTTTGTTGTTACGTCTGCTTGATGAATTGAAAAAGCAGAAACACATTCGACACTATCAAAAAAAATACCAATTCTTTCAGGCGCTTTTTCATAATCTGCAGCAAGAGTTGGGTGACAACCTGGATGAATTACTTGATCGCATTAAAGGTTTACTCGAAAATCGTTATCGGGCATCCAGTGCGATTGAAGGATTTAATTTAGTGTTACGTCCTTATCTCTATGTGCGAAAAGGCGTTAATCAGAATTAAAATATTCTGAGGTTGAGGTGTCCCTAAATGTAAAGCAAATTGCTTATATTTGATCTGTCCCCCTGTTTTTATTAGTCTGTGCGTTATTTTTCCAGAATTTCTGGCACAAGTAACGACAATTAAATAAACCCTTATCAGGATATCTCGCTATCATTCAACCATATTTCTTCTCTGGTAAGGTCATGGTTATTAAATATGGACCACATACGTTGTCATGCCCGGTAGTTTTGGTAAACTAGACGAATCAGCAAGATCATTGATAAACTCGGGCGATTGAGGATGCTGTTTTTGAGTCATCGCAGAAGAACATGAAAAAATGTTGGATTTATAACAATATTAATTAGTAAATTTTCAGATTGAGAAAATAAGGATTTACCGAATGAAGAACAAACCATTATCACTCCTGATCAATGCCCTTTTAGTGAGCCTGCTGCTCGCACTGAGCAGCGTTGTTTTTGCTGCAGAAGAAGGTGAAGAAAAACGAAAACCTGATGATGATAAAGTCAATCCATTAGAAAATGTCGATATTAATATTATCAAACGAGAGCATAAAACCATTGAAACCCATAGTATTAACGGCATTGTCTATAAGGTTAAAGTTAAACCAGATAATGCACCTGCCTATTACTTCTATGATACCGATGGTGATGGTTCTCTGGAAACACGCTCAAACCGGGAACTTAGTGAAACCACCGTTCAGCAATGGATATTATTTGAGTGGTAAATGGCTGTTTATACCTCCCTGTCACTTGCACAAGTCAAACAATTACTCGCACCCTATGAACTGGACACTACCATCAGCTATGCAGGCATTGCTGATGGTATTGAAAATACCAATTATCACGTTAAAACCAGCATAGGTAATTATGTTGTAACAATTTTTGAGCATTATATACCCAATCAACTTGAAAATGCAGGATCGAACACTTGGAAATTATCATTAATTCGAGAATCTAATGATTTTCCAATGCTCGGT
>JAIVER010000091.1 GCA_023864145.1 Thiohalomonas sp.
TTTCATGGGCTGTGAGAGTAATTTGCGTCATTGGATAATTTTGATCTTCTTCTCTATGAAAATCAAGCATTTTTATAGGTCATGGGTATAAAACCGTTAAAAAATGCTTTCATCAAATTAAGCTTTTTTATTTTCCATAATGATTTACAAGCCCAATGCAGTTTGAACAACTAATGTTTGTGCAACAACATGTGCATTATGACTGCCTTCTGCTGAAGCAGCCATAGCGGCTCTGCTAACCACTTCTAACTGCTGAGCTCCATCAGTTTTAGGCAGCAAGTCAACTAACCAGGGCTGAATGTTCAGCCATGCTCCCTGATTAAAAGGCTCTTCCTGACACCATGTGCAAACTTTTGCAGAAGCATACTTATTGAATATATTGCTTAAACACTCCTCTGGAAAAGGATATAACTGCTCAATACGGATCAGTGCTGTATTGAACAGTTTTTCACTGCGCCGCTGCGCCAAAAGTTCATAATAGATTTTTCCGGTGCACAGAATAATCCGCTCAATCTTGTCAGGTGATAAAATATCATCAATTTCATCTATCACTGCCTGAAATCCAGTTTCTGTAAATTCATCCATGCTGCTGACGGCAAGAGGATGACGTAGCAAGCTTTTGGGAGACATGACAATCAGGGGCTTACGATAACGACGAATCATCTGACGGCGAAGCATATGAAACACTTGAGCAGGTGTGGTGGGTACACATACCTGCATATTTTCCTGCGCACAAAGTTGCAGATAGCGTTCCAGTCGTGCAGATGAATGTTCTGGTCCCATTCCTTCATAGCCATGAGGCAATAACATCACCAGACCACTTAATAAATCCCATTTTTGTTCAGCAGAGCTGATGAATTGATCGATAACCACCTGAGCACCATTGGCAAAATCACCAAACTGCGATTCCCAGATAACCAGCATATCAGCTTCTGTGGTGGCATAGCCATATTCAAATGCGAGCACTGCTTCCTCTGACAGCAGCGAATCAATAACCGTGAATGATGACTGATCTTCGGTTATATGCTGCAAGGGAATATAGACTTCACCATTTTCCTGATTATGGAAGACAGCATGGCGGTGAAAGAAGGTGCCACGAGCACAATCTTCACCCGATAAACGAATGGGAAAGCCTTCCTGAAGTAAAGCAGCATAGGCAAGATTTTCACCAAAGCCCCAATCTGCCGGCAGATCACCTGAAGCCATTTGGGCACGTTTGTCAATAATGCTGGCGACACGTGCGTTGAGCTTAAAATTTTCAGGAACTAAAGTCAGTTTTTTACCAAGAAAACTAAATCGATCTTGCGAAATCAAAGTGTTGCTAGGAGCTTTCCAGTGTGCGCCTTTGAAGCGCCGCCAATCCACGGGGAATTCCTGTTGGAGTGTCGATCTTTTAAGTAAATGCGGAACCGTAGGTATACCTCGATCCAGAGAATTACGGTATTCTTTAATTAAATCCATAACTTCTTCAGGCTTAATAAGATTATCTTTAATAAGACGTTGAGCATATCGCTTCTGCGTGGTTGGTAATGCTTTAATTTTTTGATACATTATTGGCTGAGTTGCAGAAGGCTCATCTGCCTCATTGTGACCATGACGACGATAACAAACCAGATCGATAAAGACATCCTTGTTAAAGGTATTGCGATAATCCACGGCAATTTTTATTATGTTAATAACATCTTCAGGACGATCACCATTGACATGAAAAACCGGTGCACCCACCATCTTGGCGAGATCGGTGCAATATTCTGTAGAACGCGAGTCACTCTTAATGCTAGTGGTAAAACCTATCTGGTTGTTGATGACAATATGAATGGTACCGTGGGTTATGAAACCTCGGGTATGTGACATATTCAAGGTCTCCATATTAACCCCCTGCCCGGCTAATGCCGCATCACCATGAATGACTACGGGAATAACAGCTTTGCCCGGTTCAGTATAACGCCGATCCTGTCTGGCACGAACTGCACCTTCTACAACAGGACCTACTATTTCCAAATGCGATGGATTAAAGGCCAGAACAAGATGTATTCCTCCCCCAGGAGTTGACATGTCTGACGCATAACCCAGATGATATTTTACATCTCCGGTACGACCTCCATTATCAACCCTGCCTTCGAATTCATTAAAGAGATCTTCCGGAGATTTTCCCATAATATTGATCAATACATTCAAACGTCCGCGATGAGCCATACCAATTACAATTTCATCGGCACCTTGTGTACCTGCATGTTGAATTAATTCATCCAGCATTGGAATCAGGCTGTCAGCACCTTCCAGAGAAAAACGTTTTTGCCCCACATATCTGGAGTGCAGATAACGCTCTAGTGTTTCTGCTGCAATAAGCTTTTTCAGGATTTCCTTACGCTTCTGCTGTGTATAGCTAATGCCATTATGGTGTTCTTCCAGACGTTGCTGCAACCATCGTTTCTCATCAGTACCCGAGATAAACATATATTGTGTACCAACCGCATCACAATAGGATTTTTCAAGTTGTGCAATTATTTCTCTCAGGGTCAAGGTACTTTTGGCAACAAGAGAACCGCTGTTAAATATTTTTGACAAATCTGTTTCATCAAGACCATGAAATTTTAATGTTAATTCTGGTATATCTATTGGAGCGGTCATACATCTGATGCACACTTCATCCAGAGGATTGGTTTTTGCTCGCAGATGTCCCAGGAAACGATAGGCATTAATGAGCTGTAATACTTTGACCTGTTTTGTACTTCCGATTTCAGAAGTTCTCTTTTTTAACAGCCCCTGATTTTTTTTTTGCAAGGCAATATTTCTAAAACGGGTTCTTACATCAGAGTGAATCACCTCAGATCGTACGTCTTTTGTTTGATCCAGTTTTGAAAAATAAGTACGCCAGTCTGAGGATACATTCTTTGGATTGTGCAAATAGGCTTCATAAAGTGATTCCAGATACATGACATTATTTCCATCAAGCAAAGAATCCATATCAACTTTAGCTTTGGTGACAGCTTTTGTCTTCATAAAAACTCCCTTTAAAATACAGAATAATCTAGTGATATCTTTTACCCTGAATAAATCACTTGAACCTGAATATACCCTCTGCAGATCACTTGCGGTGGCGATTTACTGCATGGATTACTCGTTTATCCAGCGCCAATGCCGCTTTGTGGATAGTTTCAGATAGTGAGGGATGAGCAAAAATCATTCTTGACAAATCTTCTGAGGTGTTTTCATTTCCCATGGCAATTACCGCTTGAGCAATTAATTCTGAAGCCATTGGCCCGACGATATGCACACCTAACAATCGATCCGTTACACTGTCTGCAATAATTTTTACCAGAGCAGCAGCCTAATTCATGCCTTTTGCCCGGCCATTAGCAGCAAAGGAGAAACTACCGCAACGATAACCAACACCTGCTTCCTTTAATTCTTCTTCTGTTTTAGCAACCCAGGCAATTTCGGGTCGTGTATAGATAAACCCAGGGACAGTCATTATAATCAATATAAGGTTTGTGCCCTGCAATACGTTCAGCAAAAGCAATACCTTCTTCAGAAGGTTTGTGCGCCAGCATCGGACCTCGCACCACATCACCTACAGCATAAACACCCGGAATATTGGTTTCACACTCATCGTCAACATCAATACGACCACTTTCATCAAGCTTCAAACATGCTTCATCAACGGCAATCCCCGTCACATTAGGGTGCCTGCCAACCGAGACGATGATGCGATCTACAGCTAATTGTTGTTCACCATCCTGCTCTGTGTATTCCATAATCAATTCATTATCATTGATCTGTCTATGAGTAATGCGTGAACCCAGACGAATATCCAAACCTTGTTTTTTCAATTCTCGTCTGGCAAATTTTGCAATTTTCTGATCTGCCGCACCAAGAAAATCATTCATCGCTTCAAGAATAACGACTTGAGAACCTAAGCGCCTCCAGACACTGCCTAACTCAAGAGCAATAACACCAGCACCAATAATCCCTAATCGTTCAGGAACGCTGTGCCAGTTTAAAGCACCTTCGTTATCAACTATGCGGTCAGCGGTTAATGGCACACAGGAAAGTTCAATGGCTGAGGAGCCTGTTGCCAGAATAATATTTTCAACTTGATAAATTTTAGCCTCAGCTTCTGACAAAGGTTCAAATCTCACCTCTTTATTCGCCAGTAAAGTCCCCCTGCCTTGCAGCCAGTCAATGTTATTTGCCTGAAATAACTGAGCAATACCTGCGGTTAAGTCACTAACAATTTTGTCTTTACGGGCAATTATCAGCGAAGTATCCATTTGCACATCAGCAACTGAAATACCATGCTCTCTGCTATGTTTACTGATGAATTCAAACTGTTCTGAGCTTTCTAATAACGCTTTTGAAGGAATGCAGCCAACATTCAGGCAAGTCCCACCCAAAGCAGGTTTGCCCGCTTTATTAAGGCATTGATCAATACACGCTGTCTTCATACCCAATTGCGCACAGCGGATAGCCGCCACATAACCTGCCGGGCCGCCGCCAATAACAATGACATCATATTTATCTGACATCTTTCTCTAAACCTCTAATAAAATACGTTGAGGTTTTTCAACCAGTTCTTTGATAGTACGCAGGAACAACACAGCACTTTGCCCATCAATGATCTGATGATCATAAGAAAGCGCCACATACATCATTGGACGAATGACCATTTTATCATTTTCAACCACAACACGTTTATTAATACCATGCATACCTAAAATAGCACTTTGAGGAGGGTTTAAAATGGGTGTGGAAAAAAGTGAACCAAAGACACCTCCATTGGTGATAGTAAAGGTTCCGCCCGTCAGATCTTCCATATTCAATTTGCCTTCTTTTGCTTTTGCTGCATATCCTGCAATACCGGATTCAATATCCGCCATGCTCATTTGTTCAGCATTGCGAAAAATGGGGACGACCAGTCCTCGGGGTGAGGCAACAGCGATGCCGATATCACAATAGCCGTGGTAAATAACATCATCAGCATCAAGGGATGCGTTGACCTCCGGGAATTGTTGTAAAGCAATAGAGGAGGCTTTTACAAATAAGGACATAAAACCTAAACGGGTATTGTGAGTTTTTTCAAAAAGCTCTTTAAATTCATTGCGCATATCAATCAAAGGCTGCATATTAACTTCATTGAAAGTGGTCAACATAGCCGCTGATTGAGTTGCTTCATGTAAACGCTCAGCAATACGTTTTCGTAAACGTGTCATGGGCACACGTTCTTCAACTCGCCCCGGTGCATTGACTGTTAGGGGTTCTGTTGTTCCAAGAGTTGTTTCAATGGATGTTGATGCCTGTTTTTTCCGGACAGTATCAGTCACATCTTGTTTCAGAATACGACCCTTTTTGCCACTTCCTGAAACTTCATCAGCCTCAAGTTCATTCTCACGTAAGGCTTTTCGAACAGCGGGGCTGGTTTGTACTTTATGCGCTGTGCCCGCTGCTTCTATGGTGTTCAGATTATCAGCAGCAGAATCGCTTTTTCCCTGTGCTTCAGCAACAGCACCTTCTTTTATATAACCCAGCAATTGATTACTAACGACGATTGCTCCCTCTTCTTCAATAATAGCTTCCAAAACGCCAATTACAGTAGAAGGTATTTCAAGCACAACCTTATCAGTTTCAATCTCAACAAGGGGTTCATCAATGACAACACTCTCCCCGGGTTTCTTTAACCAGCCAACGACAAGTGCATCAGCAACTGATTCTGCTAAAACTGGAGTATTAATTTCAACAGCCATACTCTCCCCCCTGATATACCCAATCAACTTGAAAATGCAGGATCGAACACTTGGAAATTATCATTAATTCGAGAATCTAATGATTTTCCAATGCTCGGTAA
>JAIVER010000092.1 GCA_023864145.1 Thiohalomonas sp.
AAAGTTTACTAGACGAGCCGCCACTTTTAGTGGTTAGCTTTTCTGAGCCTTTGTAGTCTTTAATGTGACGTAATATGCTGGTTTCATGAAGTCTTAAAGCCTGAGCGATTATGGGAACCTTCCACCCTTCAGAGCAAAGTAGGATGGCTTTGATTCTATCTCGTTCTTTTCCATTTCCAGAATGCTTATGTTGCATTTCTAGAGCTGATTTTTCATGGCCTGTGAGAGTAATTTGCGTCATTGGATAATTTTGATCTTCTTCTCTATGAAAATCAAGCATTTTCATAGGTCATGGATATATATGTGTAAATTGTATAAAGTTTAAAAGCCGGGTAGATTTTTTCCACCAAGCAAATGAATATGAAGGTGAAATATTATCTGACCGCTACCTTTTCCGGTATTAATAATAGTACGAAAGGCACCTGTTAATCCTTGATCGTTGGCAAGCCCGGGTAATATTAACATCATATAGCCCATAAGATCATTGTGTGATTGATCTAATTTTGCCAAACTTTCGATATGCAGCTTTGGGACCATCAGCAAATGCACATCGGCTTTTGGATAGATGTCTTTGAAAACTAGTATCTTATCATCTTCATAGACGATATCTGCAGGTATCTCACCAGCAATTATTTTGCAAAAAAGGCAGTCACTCATCTTTATTGACCATTGTGTTATTTAATTGTTTTATTTACTTTTTACGGTTTGCTTTTTCTTCAATGCCTGACAGGCCAAAACGGCGTGACAGCTCATTGAGCACATCATCAGGGCCGAGGTCATGATGGGATAACATCACCAGACTATGAAACCATAAATCAGAAATTTCGTAAATAATTTCTTCTTTATTGCCGCCCTTGGAGGCAATGATGGTTTCCGTTGCTTCTTCACCCACTTTTTTTAAGATAGCATCCAGACCCTTGTGATGCAGTTTTGCTACATAAGATGATTCCGGATCGGCACTTTTACGTTCTTCAAGTGTCTGGGCAAGTTGTTCTAATATATTATCGGACATGGTTTATTTTTTATAGATCTCATCAGGATTTTTTATGACGGGTTCAACGGCCTGCCATTGTTTTTGGTCATCAGAGCCATCAGCCAGATTAGTGCCGTCTGTTAATTCAAAATAAAAACAACTCTCACGGCCAGTGTGGCAGGCAATACCGCCGATTTGTTCAATACTCATAAGTACTACATCTTTGTCACAATCAACTCGCAGTGATTTTATTTTTTGCACATGACCGGATTCTTCGCCTTTAGGCCAGATTTTTGCTCGTGAACGTGACCAGTATACCGCACGACCAGAGTCAACGCTCATGGCTAAAGATTCACGATTCATCCAGGCAAACATAACGACTTTGCTGTTTTTTTCATCCTGGGCAATAGCAGGGATCAGCCCCTGATCATCCCATTTTAATTCATCCAGCCAATTTTGCTTAGTCACTATCAATACTCTGATTATAGATGCTGTCTTTACAGGCGCATTTCAATGCCTTTGCTTGCCATGTGGCGTTTTGCTTCAGCAATACTGTATTCAGCAAAATGAAAAATACTGGCGGCTAAAACGGCATCAGCATGACCTTCAATGACACCTTCGGCCAGATGATCCAGATTGCCCACACCGCCTGAGGCAATTACGGGCACAGCGACACTGTCACTAATGGTACGGGTAAGAAGCAGATCAAAACCGTTTTTGACGCCATCATTATCCATACTGGTGACCAATAACTCACCGGCACCATAGGAAACCATCTTTTTCGACCACTCAATGGGATCAATACCAGTGGCCTTGCGACCGCCATGGGTGAAAATTTCCCAACGAGGAGGCAGGTCATCCGTTTTTCCAGCGACTTGTTTGGCATCAATGGCCAGGACAATACATTGATTACCAAATTTTTCTGCTGCTTCTCGTACAAACTCAGGATTAGCAACCGCTGCTGAGTTAATGGCTACTTTGTCTGCTCCGGCATTGAGCATCATGCGTACATCGTTAATAGTGCGGATACCACCGCCCACAGTCAGAGGAATAAATATTTCTCCAGCCACCTGTTCGACTACGTAAACAATGGTATCACGACCTTCATGTGTTGCTGTAATATCAAGGAAGGTCAGCTCGTCAGCGCCTTCACTATTATAACGTCGGGCAACTTCAACGGGATCGCCGGCATCACGAATATCAACGAATTGAACGCCTTTGACGACACGCCCTTTATCCACATCAAGGCAGGGGATTATACGTTTTGCTAGTGCCATTGCTTTTCCTGAATGAGTGATCTGCTTTAAATTTATGCTATTTTGTTAAGAGACTGTCAGCTAATTGCTGACCTGCCGCAAAATCTAATGTACCATCATAGATGGCACGACCGGTAATGGCACCGGAAATACCATGATGGGCGACCTTACAAATGCCTTCAACATCCTTGAGATCATGAATGCCGCCGGAGGCAATCACTGGAATACTGATGGCCTGAGCCAGAGCTGCGGTATTTTCTACATTAGCACCCTGCATCATGCCGTCACGGCTGATATCGGTATAAATAATGGCATCGACACCATCATTTTCAAAGCGTTTGGAGAGATCAAATAAATCAACATCGGATACTTCAGCCCAGCCCTTTATCGCGACTTTGCCATCAAGTGCATCCAGACCGACAATGATATTACCAGGGAATTCTTTACAAAGCTGTGTGACAAAATCAGGTTCTTCAAGCGCTTTGGTGCCGATAATGAGATAGGCAACACCGGCATTAAGATAGGCCTCGACTGTTTCTATAGTGCGAATACCGCCACCGATTTCAACGGGCAGATCAGGATAAGTTCTGGTAATTTCCTGAATAATTTCGCCATTAACCGGTTTGCCTTCGAAAGCAGCGTTTAAGTCTACAAGATGAAGTCTTCGAGCACCCGCATCGTACCAGCGAGCTGCCATTTCAACCGGGTTATCAGAAAAAACTGTATCATCATCCATACGCCCCTGACGAAGGCGGACACATTGACCATCTTTTAAATCGATAGCAGGTATTAATATCATGGGGTATTTCTCACTAATATTTTTATTTATATCAATTGTAGTAAAGGTGATTAGCTACAGTCTGTAGTTATTAACAGTTTGTTGAGGCATTATAAGTACCATCCCAATCTATAAAATTGGCAAATAGCTGTAAACCGGCATCAGAGCTTTTTTCGGGATGAAACTGTGTGGCAAAAATATTTTCCTGAGCCAGAGCAACGCAAACCGGGTGACCGTATATGGTCGATCCCGCAATCGGTTCGGGTGATTGAGGCACAACAAAATAACTATGTACAAAATAGAAGCGCTGATTTTGAGTAATATTTTGCCATAAAGGGTGTTTAATCTGTTGATTGACCTGATTCCAGCCCATATGAGGGATTTTTAAGTGATGATCTGCGGCTGCACCACGGGCAAGCGGATCACTTAGCTGGTCGGAAAAACGTTCCACTTCACCGGGAATAATATCAAGGCAATTAACGCCTTCATTTTCAGCACTATGAGTCATTAAGGCCTGCATACCGATACAGATACCTAAAAAGGGCTTAGTGGCAGCGGCTTGCTTTATGCTATCAACGAGATCCAGACGTTCCATTTCACCGATGCAGTCACGTATCGAGCCAACGCCGGGTAAGATAACCCGATCAGCATTTGCAATCTGCTGTTTGTCTGAAGTGAGCAGGATTTTGGCATGAGCATTAGCATGCTCTAATGCTTTGGCAACAGAGTGTAAATTACCCATCCCGTAGTCAATAACGGCGACTGTACTAGAGAGCGTAGAATGTGTTGAAAGGGTCATAGTTCGTGTGTTCGTTATCTTATTAATTCAAAGAGGTGATATTATAAACTACCCTTAGTCGAAGGGATAGTGCCCTGCATACGCAGGTCGTCACTAAGCGCCATACGCACGGCGCGACCGAATGCTTTAAAGACCGTTTCAGCAATATGATGACTATTGCGACCGCGCAGATTATCAATGTGCAAGCTAACCAGTGCATGATTGACAAAGCCTTGAAAAAACTCATGAAATAACTCGGTATCAAAATCACCTACAGTCTCACGTTGATAATCAACGTGATGCTCTAAACCAGGACGGCCGGAAAAATCAATCACCACACGGGATAGTGCTTCATCAAGAGGGAGATAGGCATGACCATAGCGAGTAATGCCTTTTTTATCTCCTAACGCCTTTTTCATTGCCATGCCTAGCGTTATGCCAATATCTTCTGCCGTGTGATGGGCATCAATGGCTAAATCACCTTCAGCTTTGATGGTTATATCCATCATTCCGTGGCGAGCAATCTGGTCGAGCATGTGCTCTAAAAATGGGACGCCTGTATCAAAGCGACCCATACCCGAACCATCCAGATTAATATCTATTTCGATACGAGTTTCGTTAGTATCACGTTTAACAGAGGCTTGTCTGTCTAATCTGTTTTCCGGCATTAGCGGTTAAGCTCCATTTATTCTAAAATTAACATTATTTTTTTGAAGTAGAAAACGGGTGAAATATGGGATTATATTCCTTCCCAGAGTCGTCATTGTTTATTATAAGGGTCTAGTAAATATTAGCAATATCTAAAATTATGTTGTTATTGTGGCGGTATCTGGTATAAAATTGACATTTATCAATTATGGCTGAAATAGGTACGTTGATGCTACAAAAGACAGTTCCTACTAATATGCGTAATAAAAAAGTGGTTGACTTACATGCTGCAAAAGTAGCCTGTAAAGAATGTAGCCTGCATCAGCTATGTCTGCCTCGTTCTATTAATGGTTCTGATTTAGAAAAATTGGATAGTATTATCGAACGTAAAAAACCATTAAAACGTAATGAACATCTTTTTCAGGTTGGTAGTTCATTTAATTCGATCTATGTCGTTCGTTCAGGTTCTCTCAAAACGTATTCACCCACAGTTGATGGTCAGGAGCAGGTAACAGGTTTTCATCTTCCCGGAGAATTATTAGGCTTAGATGCAATTGGCAAAGGTCGGCACCCCTGTGCCGCTAAAGCGTTAGAAACGACCAGTGTGTGTGAAGTCCCTTTTGAGCATTTAGAAGGCTTATCACAGGAGTTGCCTACCCTACAGCATCAATTGTTGCGTTTAATGAGCAAAGAAATCTTTGATGATCAGGAACTGATGCTGTTATTGGGTAAAAAAACAGCTGAAGCTCGTCTTTCTGCCTTCCTGTTAAGTATTTCCTTACGTTTCAAGCAGCGTGGTTTTTCTTCAGTTGAGTTCTACCTGAGTATGTCACGCAATGATATTGCCAATTATTTAGGGCTGGCAGTTGAAACGGTGAGTCGTATGTTTACCCGCTTTCAGGAAGATGGCTTAATTGAAGCGGAACGTAAACATATTATTATAAAAAATCGAGAAAATATGCGACAGATTGCCGGTATGAATGAATGCTGCGATGAAACATCAGCAAGAGATTCTCAACAAAGTATTTAACTCTTTTTTCCCCGGTATAAAATACTGCGCATTTCCTTAAGCGGCTGACCGTTTGCTGAAAAGGCATTTTAAGTCGTCTACCATGATATATACCCATGACCTATGAAATGCTTGATTTTCATAGAGAAGAAGATCAAAATTATCCAATGACGCAAATTACTCTCACAGCCCATGAAAAATCAGCTCTAGAAATCCAACATAAGCATTCTAGAAATGGAAAAGAACGAGATAGAATCAAAGCCATCCTACTTTGCTCTGAAGGCTGGAAGGTTCCTATGATCGCTCAGGCTTTAAGAATTCATGAAACCAGCATATTACGTCACATTAAAGACTACAAAGGCTCAGAAAAGCTAAGCACTAAAAGT
>JAIVER010000093.1 GCA_023864145.1 Thiohalomonas sp.
ACAGAAAATTAATGAGTTTTTTGATGAAATTTTACCGAGCATTGGAAAATCATTAGATTCTCGAATTAATGATAATTTCCAAGTGTTCGAGCCTGCATTTTCAAGTTGATTGGGTATACACAATCAAAGTTAATACTACTAGGCAAATGGCTTAATCATGGCACGATTACCACGACTCAACTTACCCGGAATTGCTCAACATATTATTCAAAGAGGCAATAATCGTCAGGCTTGTTTTTTTTCTGAGCAAGACTATGTCATATATCTTGATAAGCTTAATGAATACAGTAAAAAATATAATGTTCAAATTCATAGTTATATTTTGATGACAAATCATGTGCATTTACTTTTAACACCTGAGGAACCTGATGGTGTCAGTCGATTACTTCAATCACTGGGGCGATATTATGTAGGCTATATCAATCAGAGCTATCAACGAAGCGGGACATTGTGGGAAGGTCGCTTTAAATCAACATTAGTTGACACTGAAAACTATTTGTTAATTGTCAGTCGCTATATTGAACTCAACCCAGTTAGAGCTAAGATGGTAGTTCATCCTGCTGAATATCCATGGTCCAGTTATCAAAAAAATGCTATGGGAAAAGCTATTAACCTGATTACACCACATGCCTGTTATCAGGCGCTGGGTAAAACCGACAAAGAAAGACATATTGTTTATCAAGCATTATTTGATCATAAAATCCCAAATTTAACTTTGAATGAGATTCGTAATACGACGAATAAAGCATGGGTACTTGGTGATAATGTTTTCAAAAAGCAAATTGAAGATCAAACAGGTCGGCGTGCCTCACCCTCATTACGTGGAGGCGATAGAAAGTCAGCTCAATATAAACTGAAAAATAAAACGCAATAAATCATTAACTCTGACCCCCTTGATAATAAAAATTATTTATCTGCATTCCTTGTTATAATAGCCATCCTTATTTATTTGCTTATTTGTGCCTCATGACTGACTTATCAAACAAAATTTTAACTAATATTCGTGAAATTCCGTATAACTATACGTCTTTTTCTGATCGTGAAATTATTATCCGTTTTCTGGGTGAAAAAGCCTGGGATGTGTTGAATACTTTGCGTTCTAAACGTGTCACAGGGCGTTCTGCCAGAATGCTGTTTGAAGTATTAGGTGATATTTGGGTAGTATCCAGAAATCCATTTATTGAAGATGACTTAATTGAGAATCCTAAACGTCGGGATGCGTTGTTAGAGGCCTTAAATCATCGCTTAACACAAATACGATTACGTGCGGATGCTAATGAATCAGTATTAGAACTGCTAGCGCGTGTAGAAAAAGCGGTAAATGAGTTTAAAGTCTGGTTAATTGAGAGCGCGATCAAACGCCGTAAGATTTATAAAAAACTCATTAAAATGACACGAAAAGATAATATTTATTTTGATGGTTTGTCACGGGTGAGTCATGTGACTGATGCCAGTGACTGGCGTGTTGAATTTCCTTTTGTAGTGCTCACGCCTGATACAGAAGAAGAAGTGCAGAAACTGGTACAGGGATGTATTGACTTAGCTCTGGCAATTATTCCTCGTGGTGGTGGTACGGGTTATACCGGCGGTGCTGTACCTTTGACCACAAATTCGGTGGTTATCAATACTGAAAAATTAGATTCTCTGGGTAAAGTGCTTCATCAGCCTATTCTTTGTCGAACAGATGAACAGGCTGATGCATATGAAATGAGTATAGCGACAGCGGCAACCGGAGCAGGCGTGGTGACACGACGGGTTTCTGATCTGGCTGATGAGCAGGCACTGGTATTTGCTGTTGATCCAACTTCTCAGGATGCTTCCTGTATTGGCGGCAATATCGCCATGAATGCTGGAGGTAAAAAGGCAGTAATGTGGGGCACGACACTGGACAATCTACTCTCCTGGAAAATGGTCACCCCTGATGCCCGATGGATGACGGTTGAGCGCCTGGAGCATAATCTCGGTAAAATTCATGAATTGAAAGTTGCCCGTTTTAAAGTCACTCGATTTGCCTCCAATGGTAAAGATATCGATAGCGAAACAATTCTTGAAATTCCCGGTACGGAATTACGCAAGCAGGGCCTGGGTAAGGATGTTACCAATAAATTTTTAGGCGGCTTACCGGCCATTCAAAAAGAAGGCTGTGATGGTATAGTGACCTCTGCCGTTTTTATTCTGCATAAAATGCCGAAACACATTCGTACTGTCTGCATGGAATTTTTTGGTTCTGATATGGGCAATTCTGTCCCGGCGATAGTTGAAACTATTGATTATCTGAAAACGCAGGAAAATATTGTCTTAGCCAGTCTGGAACATATGGATGAACGTTATATTAAAGCGGTTGGCTATTCTACTAAATCACCAAAATCTGAATTGCCTAAAATGGTGTTATTAGCCGATATTGCTTCTGATGATGAAAATTCTGTTGCTCAGGTGGCTTCAAAAATTGTGCGGCTGGCTAATGCCCGTGATGCCGAGGGCTTTATTGCTGTCAGTCCGGAAGCAAGAAAATTTTTCTGGTTAGACCGGGCAAGAACAGCAGCGATTGCCTCACATACCAATGCTTTTAAAGTAAATGAAGATGTCGTAATACCACTGGACAAGCTGGCAGACTATGCACTGGGTATTGAGCGTATTAACATTATCCATTCTATCAAAAATAAATTAAAAATTGTTCGCGCAGTCGATAAATATCTGTACAACGATCTTAAAATCACCTCAAACAACCCTGAATTTGAAGGCTCTGAAGAAGCTCAATATATTATTGAGGATAAAAAAACAGCGGCCTTAAAATTAACTACAGCGATTCAGACTCGCTGGAATACTATGCTTGAGCATCTGGATACGCCGATTCAACAATTCAGTAATATAATCAGCACGGATCAGCTTTTAGGTGAATATGATAAGAAAGACGTTACTTTTTTTGAGTTGTTACAAAAGCGAAGGCTAAGAATTTCCTATCGTGATGAAGTAGAAAAGCCTTTAAAAGAGCTGTTCAGCGGGCTTAATCTTGCAGATGTTAATGGACATCTGGATAAGATTCATGCCGATATACGTCCCGGGCGTTTATTTGTTGCGACCCATATGCATGCTGGTGATGGTAACGTTCATACCAATATACCTGTGCATTCTAATGACTATGAAATGCTGCACACAGCTGAAAAAGTGGTCGCAGAAATTATGGCTTTGGCAGAGTCTCTGGGCGGTGTTATTTCTGGTGAGCATGGTATCGGTATCACCAAACTGCAGTTTCTGAGTGATGACATATTATCAGCGTTTAAAACCTATAAAGATGAAGTTGATCCGGATAATCATTTTAACCCAGGTAAACTCATGCCCGGCTCTGGTCTGGAAAAAGCCTATACACCATCACTACAATTACTGCAGCAAGAAGCATTGATTCTAGAGGCTAGTGAATTGGGCTCTTTGAATAACGACATTAAAGATTGTCTGCGCTGTGGTAAATGTAAGCCCCTGTGTAATACCCATATCCCCAGAGCCAATCTGCTGTATTCACCACGTAATAAAATTTTGGGTACAGGGCTGATCATCGAGGCTTTTCTCTATGAAGAACAAACACGCAGGGGTATTTCACTATGTCATTTTGATGAGATGAATGATGTAGCGGATCATTGTACGGTCTGTCATAAATGTTTAAATCCTTGTCCGGTGAATATCGACTTTGGTGATGTGACCATTCGTATGCGCACGATCCTGCGTAATCGCTCGCAAAAACGCTTTTCTCTCATGAGTAAAGTGGCGATGGCATTTCTTAATGTGACCGATCCATTAACTATTAAAATGATGCGCAAGGTGATGATTGAATGGTCATACAAAGGTCAGCGTCTGGGACATAAGCTGGCCAAGCATTTTGCTTTGATCTCTAAAGGAAAACAGCCTCATGTGACTCATGGCAAAATGCCTATTAAAGCGCAGGTGATTAACTTTGTTAAAAAGCCTATGCCTGCAGATATTCCCAGTCAGACAACACGTCAATTACTGGGCATTGAAGATAGCAGTACTATTCCAATTTTAAGAAATGCCAGCGCACTTAATAAAGAAAATAATGCTGCTGAAGAGGCAGATTCGGTTTTTTATTTTCCCGGCTGTGGCTCTGAGCGTTTATTCAGTCAGGTTGCTATGGCAACCTTAGCGATGTTATATCATGCTGGTGCGCAGACGGTATTACCGCCAAGTTATCTCTGCTGCGGCTATCCGCAAACTGCAGCTGGTGAAGAAGAAAAAGGGCAGGCAATATCCATAGAAAATCAGGTATTATTTCATCGCATAGCTAATACTCTGAACTATATGGATATCAAAACTATTTTGGTATCATGCGGCACCTGCATGGATCAACTCTTACATTACCAATTTCAGAAGATTTTCCCTGACTGTCGTTTATTGGATATTCATGAATATCTGGCAGAAAAGGGCTATAGTCTGGATGCTGATCATCAGGCGCTTGGTTATATCTATCATGATCCCTGTCATACACCTATTAAGACAGAAGCACCTATAAATGTGGCAAAAAAGATTTTAGGTGAGAATGTGATTTTGTCGGATCGCTGCTGTGGTGAGTCAGGTACCTTAGCCGTCTCAAGACCCGATATTTCGACCCAGTTACGCTATCGTAAACAAGAAGAGTTAACTAAAAACATTATTAGCCTGGCTAATGATGATGCGTCTAAAACAGAGCAGCTGAAATTACTAACAACATGCCCGGCCTGTCAACAAGGCTTAAATCGCTATCGTGAAGAAACCGGCATGACCGCGGAATATATTGTCGTAGAATTGTGTCAAAAAATACTCGGTGAGAACTGGCAAAAGGAGTTTATTGATAATGTTGCCAATGGCGGAATAGAAAGAGTCTTATTGTAGACGGGCGAGGCTAGGTTATTACGTTGCTAAATTTGCATGTTACTCTTATCAACTAAAAGCCTTCCTTCACCCCATCAGGTGTACCGACTAAAAGCACATCAGCAGGACGTATGGCAAACAAACCATTGGTGACCACACCAACAATATCATTGAGCTGTTTTTCAAGCTTTACCGGCTCCATGATCTCCATGCTGTAAATATCAAGAATAACATTACCATTATCAGTGGTGAAGCCTTCACGTAAAACGGGCTCGCCGCCAAGCTTAACAATCTCACGAGCCACATAACTACGAGCCATTGGAATGACTTCAACCGGTAGAGGAAATTTACCCATATAGCTCACTAGTTTTGTTTCATCAACAATACAAACAAATTTATCTGCAACTGCTGCGACAATTTTTTCACGTGTTAATGCGCCGCCGCCGCCTTTAATTAGGTGTAAAGCCTTGTTGGTTTCATCCGCACCATCAATATAGACAGATATTTCACTGACTGAATTCAAATCAAAGACTTCGATCCCATGACCACGTAAACGCTCTGCCGTTGCTTCGGAGCTTGCCACCGCACCATTAATTTTATATTTTATTTTTGCCAGTTCATCAATAAAGAAATTTGCTGTAGAGCCTGTGCCTAGACCAATAATCGTATCGGCTACAACGTGTTCAATAGCGGCTTGTGCCACTGCCTGTTTCATTTCATCTTGATTCATTTATTTCTCCAAATATCAGTATTTAATGTAGAAGTGACTTATTTTTATAATCTGTATTTTGTGAGGTATTATCCTTGATTTGACTATAAAGCACCAGAGCCTATCATAAAGTATATCTATCTATCAAAGGGGTCAGAGTAAATTGATATGTTATACCCATGACCTATGAAAATGCTTGATTTTCATAGAGAAGAAGATCAAAATTATCCAATGACGCAAATTACTCTCACAGCCCATGA
>JAIVER010000094.1 GCA_023864145.1 Thiohalomonas sp.
ACATTTAGTACTTGATGGTGCGGGTTATCACAGAGCTCAAGTTTTAAAAGATAAAGCACAACAATTAGATATTAAATTGTATTATTTACCAGCTTATAGCCCAAATTTGAATCCGATAGAGCGGTTATGGAAAATAATGAATGAAAAGGTGAGAAATAATCATTTTTTTCACAATCCTAAAGAGTTTCGACAGAAAATTAATGAGTTTTTTGATGAAATTTTACCGAGCATTGGAAAATCATTAGATTCTCGAATTAATGATAATTTCCAAGTGTTCGATCCTGCATTTTCAAGTTGATTGGGTATAGGTACTAGTAACTATTCAATTAATATTACCATACTATTTTACTTTGTTATTATTTTCTGATATTCTTCTTTTCTGATTTATTTATAAAATGACACTAACTCAACATTATTTCCACATAATTAATCACGAAATAAGTTGAACTTTATTAAAAATTAGCACTCTATTGCAAAGAGTGCTAAAATTTACATCTGTTGTTTTATATATTATGGCTGCAATCTCAATCAGTTAAGGCTTTCTTACAATAGATACACAAGCCCTTAACCAATAATGAATTTAAATAAAAATTGAGATAAACCCCGTAAAAAGGAAAATATTTATGACTACAAAATCTTTAGCTATACCATTAGCGGTGCCGACAGGCAGCCTTGAGAGTTATATCAGCGCTTCTAATGCGATCCCTATGCTTACTGCTGAAGAGGAATCTTCCCTGGGTCGACAAGTCAAGGATAGTGGTGACCTTGATGCGGCGCAACGCATGATTATGTCTCACCTGCGTTTTGTTGTGCATATTGCCCGTGGTTACCGTGGTTATGGTCTACCTCAGGGTGATTTGATTCAAGAAGGTAATATTGGCCTGATGAAAGCTGTTAAACGCTTTGATCCTGAGAAAAAAGTCCGTCTGGTATCTTTTGCAGTACATTGGATTAAAGCCGAGATTCATGAATACATTCTGCGTAACTGGCGTATAGTTAAAATTGCCACGACGAAAGCACAACGAAAATTATTCTTTAATCTGCGCCGTAAGAAAAAACGTTTAGGCTGGTTTTCTGACGAAGAAGTGCATACTGTTGCTGAAGAACTGGGGGTAACCACTAAAGATGTCTTGCAGATGGAAGCACGTCTGACCTATCAGGATAATGCTTTTGATGGTTATGATGAGGAAGACAATGAAAATACACCTGTCATCCCGGCAAATTATTTAGAGTCCGCTGAACCATCACCAGAACAATCTCTGATTACCTCTGATACTAAAAAGAATCAGTCTAACCTACTGCATTCTGCGTTAGCGACTTTGGATGATCGCAGTCGTGATATTGTTTCTCAGCGCTGGCTAAATGACGACAAGCAGACACTTCAGGAACTTGCAGGAAAGTATGATATTTCTGCTGAACGTGTCAGACAGCTGGAAAATAATGCCATGAAAAAGCTCAGAGCTTCTATGGTTGCCTGACTTTATAAGGATAACAACAGTTGTAAAAAACGGCTTACAGAACTAAATGCCAAAAGCAAAAAGGGAGTTTTTCTTTAAGAAAAGCTCCCTTTTTTATGCCTCTCAGTAAACTTTCTTACTGTGCAGGTACTTGTCTTATCTCAACTTCAACTGGAGACTCTTCTGCCGCTTCAACAGGTGCTGGATATTCGTAACCCTGGTCATAAGGGTTGCCGTAACCACCACCATAAGGATTACCATAACCGCCGCCATAAGGACCTCTATTATAACGGTTGTAGTTATTATTGCTGCCCCAATTCCAGGGCACATTATTTCCGCCCCAGCTATTGCCTCTACCCATATTCCAAGGTGTGTTATTGTCACCCCAGCGATTATTGTTACTCCAGGGACCACTATTCCATGGACCGTCATTCCAGTTTGGGCCATAGCCTCTATTGCTGCCCCAGTTATTACCCCAGCCATTACCATCGTTGCTGCCAAAACTAAATGCTGAAGCTGATACCCCAGCTGCCAATAATGATGTAGCGATAATTAATTTTGTTATTTTTCTCATATATAGCCCCTTATAAAATCCTTATTTGTTTGTAAATAGATAAACAGTGTTTGAACAGAGTAATTTATTAAGTTTAATCCCAATCATAATGCTGTTTAAATGCCTATTCGCTCTCTTGTTATTTACCCTTAACTACTAATACTAGCGAGTTTTTGTTACTTTGTCTGCTTTATCCTGATTATTTTTTTCTGTTGAGTCCTTTTCCTGAGCTGTATTTTCTTCTGGTTTTTTTTCCTGTTTTTTTTCAAGAGTTAAATCTTCATCCATCAAAATTCGGCTTGCATCACCTTCAAGATCATCAAATTGCCCGGATTTAATAGCCCAGAATAAGATCACAACCAAAATAATACCAATAATAATCATACTGGGGATCAAACCATAGATTACGTCCATTATTACACCTTTTTTATCTACAATTTATTATTTATCTTTAAAGCGCCAGCGTATTCGCGCGGCATTACCTATTACCAGTAAAGAGCTTAGCGGCATTGAAATGGCTGCCACTAACGGCGTAATCATTGCCGCTATCGCTAGGGGTACCATAATAATATTATACACAATTGAAATTCCAATATTCTGCTTGATGGTCGTTAATGTGGCACGAGAGAGTTCTGCAGCCAGTGGAATTTTTTCTAATTCACCATTAACCAGAATAACATCGGCACTATTAATTGAAACATAAGTGCCTGAGCCCATGGCAATACCCACATCAGCTCTGACTAATGCCGGAGCATCATTAATACCATCACCTACCATGGCGATTAAATTACCTTGCTGCTGCTTTTGCTGGATGACCTTATCCTTGCCATCAGGCATTACTTCGGCAATCACTTCTTCTATGCCCAGTTTTTCAGCCATATAATCGGCCACTTCCTGCTTATCGCCACTGAGCAGAGTTAGTTTAAAGTCCTGTTGATACATTTGTTCAATAATATCGCCAGCATCAGGACGTAATTTATCTTCTACAACAAATGCACAAATGGATTCCCCTTCAAGCCAGGCATAAACAACAGTACTGCCTAATTGATGGTATTCCTGCATTTTTGTCTCAAGTTGTGAGCATAGTAATGATATATCTTCTTTTGCTGCTAATTGCTTAATCCATTCCAAAGTACCAATGGCGATTTTTTGACTCTGCTGCCGGCCATGCATATGCTCTGCTGATATGCCTGAACCCGCCTGTACTTTAATTTTTTCCAGTTCAGCTTTTCGAGTCAATCCATATTGCTGTCCCAGATTAACGATGCCTTTTGCAATCATATGTTCTGAGTGACTTTCTAAAAAACAAGTCAGATTGACTATCTTATTTTGGGATGCCGATAATTGCTCCATCGATTCATCAGAGGGGACAATTTTCTGGATATTTTTCGCAGGATCATTGAGAGCAGTGTAATAGAGTGTACTCACCAGCATCTTGCCCTGTGTCAACGTACCGGTTTTATCAAAAACAAAATGACGTATTGATGATAATATTTCCAGTACCGCACCATGTTTAACCAGTACCCCCATCCTTGCCCCCACACCGGTTGCCACAGCAATAGCCATCGGGGTTGCTAAACCAAATGCACAGGGGCAGGTAATAATCAACACTGATGTCGCTGCCATCAGGGCAACTTCAATATTATCACCAACCCAAAACATAAATGTTAACGTCGCAAGGATTAAGGTAATAGAGACAAACCATGGAATAATCCGATCAGCTGTACATTGAATCGGTGCTTTAGTTGACTGCGCTTCATCAACCAGATGGATAATCTTTCCTAATGCGGTATTTTTTAGTGTTTGACTCACCTGAACGGTCAGTAGGCCATCTTTATTGGTTGTTCCTGCTGACACTTTATCATCCATAAACTTTGCCACAGGTAAAAACTCACCGGTTAACATGGACTCATCGATAACACCTTCGCCATTAATAATCACACCATCAACAGGTATTTTCTCACCTGCCTTAACCAATATCAGATCAGCTTCTTTAATCATGCTGACGGGTACAATTGAGGTCTCACCATCCTGTATTAAGGTGGCAATTTTAGGCTGCAGATCAAGTAAACGCTGTGTTGACTGTACGGCCAGACGTTTAGACATTGCTTCCAAATAACGTCCTGTCAATATGACAAAGATAAAATTAACAACCGTATCAAAATAGACATGAGCAATCTCGGAGGCTCCGATCACCACATAGCATGAGTAGAGATAGGTAATGCTTGCGCCTATGGCAATAGGCAGATCCATGGTCAGGTGACGATTGATAAGACCAGTAATTGCCCCGCGATAAAAAGGATAAGCGGAATAAAGTAAGGTTGGAGTTGAAAGGCCAAGACCCAGCCAATAAAATAACTCTTTATATTTACCTTCATCAGCTCCGGCATACAGAGCAATAGAGATCCACATGAGATTCATCGCTGCAAAGCCGGCAAAGGACAAACGGAATAAAAGGTCGCGGTTTTGTCTTTTTATCTGTCCTTCCGCAGCTTCGGGATCAAAGGGTACTCCGGCATAACCGATTTGCCCTAGATAATGCATAAGCTGTGACAGCCTTATTTCCCGATTATCCCACTTTAGACGAAGTTTTTTGGCGCTTAGATTGACCACAGCATCAATGACGCCAGCCTCAGCATTAAGTCGTCGCTCAATGAGCCAGACACAGGCTGCACAGTGAATACCTTCAACTAAGAGATGAATTTCACGTATATCACCTAAATCATCGACATACTCACGCTGCACATGATCTAGGTCGTAAACTTCTAGTTGATTATCAATTTCAGGTGGCGGCTGTAGTGTTTCACCCTCGAGGGTTCTACGATAAAAGCCACCCATACCGGCACCATAGATGGTTTCACAGACTGTCTGACAGCCGTGGCAGCAAAAGTGCATTTGCTGCCCAATAATTGTGGAACTTATTTGTTCACCTTTTTGTAGATTCGGGGGTAAAGGTAAATGACAATGGTCACAATTATCGGGTGCTTTATTATCGTATGCTTTAGTCACTTAGTCTTTCACAAAGATTTTTTTGGCATAATTTACTTCTATGCCGTCAATCACTGCGCTTGCTAATAAATCCCATTTACCTTTGCTGGCAAAGGTCATAGTTGTCTGGTAACTTGTTTTATCTTCAGTCAGTGTCATCGGTACTGAAAAATCTTGTTTTGCATCTGATAGACGATAAGCATACAGGGTTATTTTCTCAACCGGACTTAATACTCCGGCTTTATCTTTGATGGTAAAATTAATGGTAACGGGTTTATTCTGATGAACAGCAGATATTCTAAACTTTGTATCCCACTTCCCATTATTTTTCAGTTTCTTTTGGATATTTTCTTCATAATCCTGGCCACGTTCATAAAAATCTTCAACCACTAAGCCTGAAAATCCTCTATTGGCTTGTATCAGCATATAAATGGTACCCGCCATCGCAGTCAGAACCAAAAATAACCAGCCAAGTAATAATGGGCTTTTATACCAGTGTTGTTTATTAGAAGCAGTGGAATTTGTATTAGACACAGAATTAACCTATTTGAAAATTAAGTATTATATACCCAATCAACTTGAAAATGCAGGATCGAACACTTGGAAATTATCATTAATTCGAGAATCTAATGATTTTCCAAAAATCGGTAAAATTTCATCAAAAAACTCATTAATTTTCTGTCGAAACTCTTTAGCATTGTGAAAAAAATGATTATTTCTCACCGTTTCATTCATTACTTTCCATAACCGCTCTATCGGATTCAAATTTGGGCTATAAGGTGCTAAATAATACAATTTAATATCTAATTGTTGTGC
>JAIVER010000095.1 GCA_023864145.1 Thiohalomonas sp.
TATAGGTACTCCATGATAGGAACTAAAAGTGCCGGCATTTGAATACAGTGCGTTAAATACACGGGGTAAAACAGAAAAAGGAATTCTGGAAGGCGACTCATTAAGACAGATCAGTCAGCAGCTGAAAAAAAAATCACTGATCCCGTTAGAAATTGTTGAAATATCACGTACACAAAATAACAAAGCAAATCGTACTCCTTTTTTAAAACGTGGAATATCTACATCTCAATTAGCCATATTGACGCGCCAATTAGCCACTATGAGCCGTTCAGGCAGCCCGGTAGAAGGTGCCTTAACTGCAGTTATTCAGCAAACCAGTAAACCCAGGGTTAAAAGTGTGTTAATGGCAATTCGTTCCAGAGTAAGAGAAGGCTATAGTTTAGCGTCAGCTCTGGATGAATTCCCAGATATTTTTCCTGATTTGTATCGTGCAACAGTTGCCTCAGGAGAGCAGTCAGGAAAGCTCAATTTTGTGTTAGTACGTATGGCCGATCATGTTGAGAACAGTCAGGCTCTACACCGTAAAATAATGTTAGCAATGGTTTACCCTTTAGTTTTAACCTTTGTGGCTATATTGGTAACTGTTGTATTGTTAACCTATGTGGTTCCAAAAGTTATTCAAGTGTTTGAAGACATTGATCAGACGTTGCCGGGTATTACTATTTTCTTGATTGCGATGAGTGATTTTTTGCGAAATTATGCTCTTTATATTGCCATATTAATCGCAGTGGCCGTTACGATATTTAATATATTACTGCAAAAAGAGTCATTTAAGCTTGCCTGGCATACCTTGTTGTTAAGGATCCCTGGTGTTGCACATTTAGTTAAGGGTATGAATACAGCCGTATTTGCCAGAACCTTCAGTATATTAGCCGGCAGCGGGGTGAATGCACTTCAAGCGATGCGAATTTCTGCTGAACTGATGAGTAATCTACGTATGAAGAAGGCCGTTCTTGATGCCTCTGAACGTGTTAGAGAAGGTGCGGGTATTAGTCCGGCGCTGGAAAAAAGTAAATGCTTTCCACCCATGAGCATTTATTTAATTGCCAGTGGTGAAAGCAGCGGCAATCTGGTTGAAATGCTTGAACATGCGGCCAATAGTCAGGAAAAGGAATTTGAAATCATTATCAGCACCATTATGGGTTTATTTGAACCGCTATTAATTGTCGTCATGGGTGGTGTTGTATTGTTTATTGTCATCGCAATTTTGTTACCAATTTTCCAGTTAAATCAATTAGTAGGAGCATAAAATTTGTTAAATAACTCTTTATTCAGGCAAAAATACACAAAGCAGTCAGGTTTTACCTTAATTGAAATTATGATTGTTGTTGTTATTTTGGGTATTTTGGCCTCTATTGTTGTACCCAATATAATGGGAAGTCCAAATGAAGCCCGTATTGTAAAAGCCAAGCAGGATATACGAACTCTGGAAAGTGCTTTAAATCTTTATAAACTGGACAATTTTAATTATCCAACGACTGATCAGGGACTTGAATCCCTTGTTACTAAACCTGCTGCTCAGCCAGAAGCCAAAAACTGGAAGAAAAAGGGCTATATGAAAAAGTTACCAAAGGATCCCTGGGGTAATGACTACCTTTATTTAAGCCCGGGTCCTAATAGTGATATTGATATTTTTTCCTATGGTTCTGATGGTCGTAGTGGTGGGGCTGATGCTGCTGCAGATATCGGTAACTGGATGTTGTAGCATTGTTTGCAGAAATGGCTTTGAGCAATTGCTCTAATAAAAAGGTTCTCAACTGTTGTGCTAAAGGTACTCAATTAAATAGCAATCAGGGCTTCAGCTTGATTGAAATAATGGTTGTGGTACTTATTATCGGTATCAGTGCCAGTATGGCAGTGCTGTATATAGACAATAGTGATGATCGATTGAAATCTGAGGCAAAGCGCTTGCTGGCTATGACTCAGTTAGTACGTGATGAAGCGATTATGACAGGTCGTAGTTTAGCAATGATTATTGATAGTACCAATTATTATTTTTCACGACTAGAAAAAGGCAAGTGGGTGCAATTGACTTCCAAACCATTTAAAAAAATAAAAATGAGTGATAACATTCGTTTACGTTTTATATTAGCAGACAAAGGTTCCGGCAATAGTACAAAACAAATCAATTTATTTTATTTTTTACCGACAGGTGAAACGAGTGAATTCCAGGTATGGATAAGTAATGACAATATGGAGTATCTTTTAAGCAGTACAACTTTGGGTGAGCTCTCCTTAAAAAGATCTGAAAACTTATGATTTCACATAATTTTATTGCAAATCATCATCAGGGTTTTACTCTGATTGAAATTATTGTTTCATTGCTTGTCATATCCGTAGCACTTGGGGCTGTTATTGCCACTACGGGTAATAGTGTTAAGCATGGCTCTCATATTAAAGAAAAAACCATTGCACTTTGGGTTGCACAAAATGCAATTGCTGAGATATCAATTAAAAATAAATGGCCATCCAGTGATATTAAATCACATAAGTCCATTATGGCGGGTAAACACTGGTTTATAAAAAGTGATATTAAACAAACACCCGATAAAAATATTCGCAGAATGGATTTGTCTGTTTATTCAGATGAAAAAACAGAAGATAAAGTGCTTTCATTAACGACTTATATTCTTAAGCCCCCTGGATTTTAACAAGCCATGAAAACAACTGGCAATAATTTAGTGGTTAAACGTTCTGGTGGTTTTACTCTACTGGAATTGATGGTTGCTATCAGTATTTTTGCAGTGGTTTCTCTTTTGAGTATGGGAGGGCTTAATAATGTACTTAATACGCAAGAACACACAGAAGAAAAGATGCAGAGACTGACTCGTTTTCAAATGGTATTTACTATTATGTCACGGGAATTACAGCAGTTAGCCGATCGTCCTGTAAGGGATGAATATGGGACGATTATTGATGCAATCAGTAATGAAACGAGTGATGGTGCTGATGGTATTGAATATACTCATCAGGGGCGTTTCACCATGCATGATAATATCAGCCTGCAGCGTGTTGCATATTACCTTGAGGATAAACAACTGCTAAAGAAAATCTGGCAGGTATTGGATCGTGTTGAAGATTCTAAGCCTGTGAAGCAAGTTTTATTAGATGACATTAGTGACTTGACATTTTCTTTTTATTCGGTTCAAGCGGGGAATGCTGATACTCTTAATGAAATTGATTGGCAGGATTCACCTGATGATCAGCATGATTCACAATTAAAAGCAGTTAGAGTATCGATTACTCCAACTGATTATGATGAAATTTATAGAGTATTTGAAGTTGCTCAATAGAAAACATGTGAAGCTGAAATCTCAAAATGGTATAGCACTTTTAATGGCAATAATGATTGTTGCGCTGGTATCTATTATTAGTGTTAATATGTTGACTCAACGTCAGTTGCAAATTTATCGCACATCAAATTTGTACTTTCGTGCACAGGCATATCAGTTTTCATTGGGTATTGAACGTTGGGGGATGAGTGTCTTATCTCAAGACTTTGAAGAGGGTAAAAAAAGCAATAAGGGCAACAATGCTCAGTATGACAGTAATCAGGATATCTGGAATACGGCACTGGTTAATTTTGATGTTGAGGAGGCAACAATTACCGCTGTTATTTTTGACTTGCAGGGACGTTTAAATTTAAATAATCTGCTTGTCAAAGGTAAAGTGGACGTAAAATGGGTGGAGAGCTATAAACGCTTATTAAAAGCTTTAGATCTTCCTTCGTCGTTAGCATTTACACTGGTTGACTGGATGGATAATAATGAACAACCAACGGGAAGTGACGGTGCTGAAGATATCTATTATATCGCCCTTGATGAGCCTTATCGAGCAGCAAATCAGCCACTGACTCATGTATCAGAACTATTACTGATAAAAGGCTATACACCTGCAGTGATAGATACGCTTAAACCCTATGTTTTTGCAGCAGAAGAAGTGACAGCAGTGAATGTTAATATTTCTTCAATACCTGTATTGCAAGCAGTTATTCCTGGAATTACTGAAAGTCAGGCGGACTCAATTATCAGTGAAATTGAAATCAGTCCTTTTACTTCTATCGCAGATTTTATGAAAAATCCTGACTTGAAGAATAAACCAATCGACATGAGTCAGATTGGCATAAGCTCTTATTATTTTTCTGTGAATAGTTATGTGACAATTGATAAAACTCAGGTCAATTTACAAAGTATTATCAATCGTGACAAACTTGGGAATGTTTCTGTGCAAAGTCGTCAGGAGTCATTATGGTATGAAAAGTCAATAGTACAGGATACAACGGAATAAATGAGTAAGGAATATTATTTTGAATAAGATGGTGCTATGGTTCCATTCTTTTCCAGAAGAACCTGAAGTAATAATTGAAGCCCGGCTCCTTGAGCAAATTAATGTCTCAGCATTCAGAGCGGCCAGTGAAAATCATCGTGCAAAGAAATTATTCACTGGTCATTTTAATGAATTCATAGACTTTGTTTCGAAAGAAAAATCCTATAGCGATGTAGAAATTATCCTTCCTGCAACTGAAGTGCTGCTAACAAAAGTCACGGTCCCCAGTAAATCAAAAAATCGTATTATGCAGGCGCTGCCATTTATACTTGATGAAAACCTGATAAACAATATCGATAAGCAACACTTTGCATTGGGTAATATTAGTTCTGAGCAATGCAATATTGCCATAATATCCAATTATATATTTGACACTATTTATAATCAGTTTAAACTCTTAATGCTGCCGGTTTCCAATATGTCTTCAGAAATATTTAAACTTCCCTGGTGTCAGGATAAGTGGAGCTTTGCTTTTTTGCGTGAGAATGTTCTTATTAGAACAGGGGCTCAAAGTGGCCTGGCAATAAATGTTAATAATGTTGATTTTGTTTTCCGCCTTTTATTAAATAATTCCATGCCGGATGAAGATCATAATTCTACCTCTGGATTAGAAGATGATACTGCTGCTGAATCTAATAATGAGCAACACGATGCAAAAACGAGAATACCTGACTCAATTGTTATTTATGCGCATGAAAATGCGGACAATATTAAAAAAATAACATCTATCGCTGATGAGTACCTTATTGAAACAGAGGTTCTCAAAGGCAGTCTTTTAGAATTTGCTATTGATGATACATCGTTACTCAAAGGTCAGCAGGATACTGATTTAAATGGAATTAATTTATTACAGGGTAAATATCATGCATCCAATTTTAAACCCGTTAAAATTCCATTTGTAAAATCGCTAGCCGCCGTTTTTAGTCTTTGGTTATTGACTCAGATTTTCTTTATGGGTTATCAATGGACAAGTACTCATAATGAACTTAATAAACTGGATGAACAACTGGAAAGTTTATATTTTAAAACCTTTCCTGATTCCAGGCGTTTAATTGATATGCGAGTTCAGACGGAAAATCAATTTAATCAGTTAAAAAAGAATTCTGCTTCTAATAGCTCCTTTTTGGGTTTGCTTGGTCTGGTTGGAGAAGAAATTCATCCTAATAAAGATATTAAAATTAATAGTTTGAGCTATAACGATGGGGTGTTACAAGCAGACATTGTTTCAAAAGGTTTTATTTTTAACAAACTGAAGTCAATTTTAAAAAATAAGCATAATTTGATAGTAGAAGAGAAGTCTTCTTCCAGAGTTGCTAGAGAGGTTCGTTCTGTGCTTAATTTTAAAGCAAATAAGTTCTAATTTATGTCCATTCGTTAATTATATACCCATGACCTATGAAAATGCTTGATTTTCATAGAGAAGAAGATCAAAATTATCCAATGACGCAAATTACTCTCACAGCCCATG
>JAIVER010000096.1 GCA_023864145.1 Thiohalomonas sp.
TTACCTTATAAGGCTGACACAGAAAAACAAGCTGAGTTTATCCGAGCCTACGAGCAGTTAAAAAAGAAAATAGCGGTTGATGAGTCGATTACACCCATGACCTATGAAAATCAAGCATTTTCATAGGTCATGGGTATAGCCCAAATTTGAATCCGATAGAGCGGTTATGGAAAGTAATGAATGAAAAGGTGAGAAATAATCATTTTTTTCACAATGCTAAGCTAAAGAGTTTCGACAGAAAATTAATGAGTTTTTTGATGAAATTTTACCGAGGATTAAAAAATCATTAGATTCTCGAATTAATGATAATTTCCAAGTGTTCGATCCTGCATTTTCAAGTTGATTGGGTATACATCCAGCCTTCACCTGTTTTTAAGTAGGTAATATCTTCGGCCCAAATATGATTAGGCGCAACAGGATCGAAGTTCTAATTAAGCAAATTATCCGCCACCTTATCATTATGATTTCTTTTAGTGGTTACTTTGTATGCAATGCGTTGAGTGACTTTTAATTTCAACTTTTTCATAAGGTTGCGTACTTTGTAACGACCAATTTGAAAGCCTTCTTTACGTAATTTTTTCATCATTTCACGGCTACCTAAGCTATTTCGACTTTGCTTAAACAGCTCTTTCATACGACGATACAGGTCAGCATTTCTGCACTGATCAGCTGACCTGGTCGTTTTTTCCAGGCATAATAAGCTGATGTACTGACAGGCATAACCCGACATAAAATACTTACCGGGAAATGGGGTGATTCGTCTTTGATGAAGTCAAATTTTACTTCATTTCTTTCGCGAAGAAAGCAGTAGCTCTGGTCAGAGAGCAAGGCTACTCAGTTCCAGATGCGCCTAAATCACTGGGAATATGAGGGTAAATCATTGTCAGAAGATGAACGAGAAGAGCTTAAACATCTACGTAAAGAAAATAAGACTTTACGCATGGAGAAAGAGATTTTAAAAAAGGCCAGTGCTTCTTCTTTAAATTCTTTGGAATATTGTTTGTATGTTCTTTTCTGTCCCATTCTTGCACCTCAATAAGTGATTGTTATTATCTCTTATTAAAGTGTACGGTTCCATTAGACCACAACAATACCTCCTCCATATAAAATATCAAGCTCAGTTTGTTTAAATGGAGGTGCTACTTTATTTTTAACAACTTTAACTCGTGTTTCATTACCTAAACCTAAAATTTCATCTCCTTTTTTAATTGCACCAATACGACGAATATCCAATCGTACTGAAGAATAAAACTTTAGTGCATTACCTCCAGTTGTTATTTCTGGATTTCCAAACATAACACCTATTTTCATACGGAGTTGCTTAATAAAAATAACCATTGTATTTGATCTGCTAATTACAGCAGTCAATTTCCTAAGGGCTTGGGACAGAAGAGGGGGCTGAAGGCGCATTTAGGAATCCCCCATGTCACCATCGATTTCAGCTTTCGGTGTTAGGGAGGCAACCGAATCAATTACAATAACTCCTACTGCACCAGAACGTGTAAGCATATCTGTAATTTCTAAAGCTTGTTCTCCAGCATCAGGCTGTGATACAAGTAAATCATCAATATTAACTCCAAGTTTTTCAGCATAAGCAGGATCAAATGCATGTTCTGCATCAATGAAAGCACATGCTAAAGCTGCCTTCTGAGTTTCAGTAATAACTTGTAATGTTAAAGTGGTCTTGCCTGATGATTCAGGGCCATAAATTTCTACAACTCTACCCCGAGGAAGGCCTCCTCCAATACCTAATGCGACATCCAGGCTATAGAACCAGTAGAAAAACTCTATCAATATTATTAGAAAAAAGAGCGCGATCATCACCTAAACGCATCACTGAACCTTTTAGCAAACTGACGATCAATTTGAGAGATTGCAGCTTCAAGTGGTTTTTGTTTATTTGCATCCACGCTTATAGTTAAGTATTTCTAATTAAAATACATAGATTGTTAGTTTATTTTTGAGTATATTTATTAACAAACAGTTGAGTTACTATTGATATTTGTACAACAATTATAAGAAGTCTTTTGAGGTGCTCAAGTATAAGTTGATTAGTGTGAAATGTCTTTGATTATTTCATACAGTTTGTGTAGAGAAAAATGAGCAGACTGCTTTCTTACTGCCCTACGATCTCCAGAAAAAAACTGAGTAGTAGTGATACATTTTATTTTTTTATCCGCTAAATTAGCTGCAGCTAAGTCATAATAAGCCCATGAAAAACAAACCGTACCCACGGGTTTGTTTTTAGTGGCTCCGCCCGGACCCGCAATCCCGGTAATGGATAAAGCATAGTGTGTCTGAGAATGCTCTAACACGCCTTTAGCCATTGCCTCAGCAACTGATTCACTCACAGCCCCGCAATCAGAGATAAGCTGCTCGTTAACTCCCCGCATCTGCTCCTTGGATAAATTGCTATAGGTAACAAAACCTCGCTCAAACCATTGCGAACTACCGGCACGGTCAGTGATAAGCTTTGCAACCATCCCTCCTGTAGAAGATTCTGCTGTGGCGATCATCTGGCTGTTTTTAATACAAAAATCAGCTAAATTATTCAGACTGGTTTCTATCATATTAATATTTATATTTATAAATGTTGCCTGAAGCGCTCACTGGTTTAAATATAAAATCAAGACCGTAATAAGGTCAGGTTAACTAAGTGTATCCGCTCAATGCAAATTTCAAATTCCAGTCTTTCACAATTCATCAACAGTACTGTCGCCCCACTGCTAAGGCGGTAACGATTGGAGGTCAGATTGCCGATAATGAAAAAACAGAATTAACAGCCTGTTAATTCTGTTTTAGAACGTTCTGGGGATGAATCACAAACACAGCTTATACAGCAGCCATCGACACAAACTCCAGGTTTCGGTGATTTTAGTAATACCTTCGTCTCAAGAGTTGTCACAAAATTTAAACGACACTCAGACACTTCTCAGACAGAGTCATCTACAAGCAATATTTCCTTATGCTAATCGCAGAAGCTTTGCAGGTCTTACCGGTAGTCCCCTAGTGATCCAGCAGTATTTAAATAATGAATCACCTGCTTCAAGTCAGTCTGGAAATGTTCCGAGAAACATTAATTTCTTTGTTTAAGAAGAGTGCAAAACTCTAAATAACTTCTTCTAAAGATACACCAACAATGTATTTACCACTGTCTTCGTCTTTAACCACATGAGCCACCTTTGCTTTTTGAATCACAGGATGGACAGTAACATCAAGTTCCTGGCCTTCTGTTAATTCGTGATCGGTGATGAAGTTCACCCCGGCAGCAGTTAAATTTTTAGCATCACCCTTAAACTTTTCAGAACTACCTACTTCCGAAAAGTCAATGTGGCAATCCACTGACTTGCGATAAATAGAACGTTTCTCATCAAAATTAATCGTCATAATTATTCTCTCCTGGATAAATTAATCGGTACAAAGTGGAAAAAAATGTGAAAAAAATTTTCTAGTTCTTAACTCTAATTAAGAGTTAAGTTATAATTAATAATAGCAGTTAATGTTTAAAAAAGCAAGGAATAATCACATTTCTGCAAAAAATTTATAATTAATTTTATTTCTGAGAATAGCGTCTCAATTAAGATGCCTATTGAGCATTCACCTTTAGTAAATAAGATTTCCTCTCTGAACTGACAAAGTAGTGTTTTTCATCTTTGCTCAGACACATTGCTTCCGGCTGAAACAATTTGTTATATTTCAGTGAGTGTTCATAGCGCCAGCTATTTTCAGGCTTATCTTTACGAAAACGATGGATACGCCTATAGGTATTAATCGACATCAATGTACCTCAACACTAATATCCAAAGCGGTGGGTTTTACAATGTCATTTAATTCAGGCACTTTAATCGCAGTTGGCATTTGTCCGTTATCTGGTGGATTTAACGGCAACTCAAATAAATAGGCATGAGAGGTATGTTTACTTAATAAGATAATTTTTTTACGCACACTATCCACAGCAACTGATTCAACATCATAGGATTTATCATCTTCATATTTAAAAACAAATGACCAGGCAGGAGAAATGGCTGAACGTTTTTTGCGAGGCATTTTGTTCAAAGAAGGTTCTTTAATGATGATGATTTGATAATCCCAGCGAAATCGTAAATTATCACCTGTATCCGCAATTAATAAGTAATGTTCATCCTGATATTCAAAAGCATCCATATCTTCCTAGTCATAGCTTTGCACATCGTCCAGATGAAAAGCACCGAGATCTTTTCCCTTATGATTCAGCGCATAAATAATTGGCATATGGCCGCTATCATTATGAGTCCATAACACTTTTTTTTCACGAGTAGAACAAGCTAAGCCGCTGGATTCATTGATGAGCTTATTCTCAATGGGATAGCGTTTTTGTTCCGTTTTATGCACAGTTAATTGTGCCCATGACGGCAGTGAATAATACGCCGCTAAAAAACAAGCCAGGCGGAACAAAAAAAATAAATAGTTAAATGATTCTCGTTTTTTTGTATGCATGCTTATTTTAAAGCTGTCTATTGTACAGAGACGGCAGGATATCTCGTGTTTTTTGATAAAGTTGTTTCATAATTTGCTCAAATTTTGCTTTGTTATCATATAAGCTGGCAAACTCCCGGGCAATTTCGAGTAAATATTGAGGGCTGTTTTTTTCACCTCGAGAAATAGAACCAAACACATTTTTGAGGATTTCTGTTGAACGTGCCGCTGGATTTTGACGGATAAGTTTTTCCTGTGCCGCAATTTTGGTAAACAAACCTGCCATTATTTTATCAGTAACATAGCGGTCAATATCAGCAGCACTGCCTAAATATGAATCCATTAAACCAAAGGTATCGTATTTTTTAACCTGGGCAGGCATTGCTTTATAATATTGCGTGACTTGCGTCTGATTCATAGCATCATTAACATAGGGAGTAATTAACTGACTTAATTGCTCAGAAGTATTTTTTTGAAATAATCCGTAGCTGCGGTGTCGCCACCGAATAAAATACCCTGAGCATCATCCAGTGACATTTTACAATGGCATCAACAAACACATTGCTCACTTGAGGCACGACTTGTTCTGCTGCACGGTTCATACTGGTGACAAATTCATCAGCCATTTTTTCCTGACCAAATGAACGCAGGGCTTTTTCAAGTTGCTGCATACTGTCTGGCAAAGGGATCTTGACGGACTGATCATTGAGAAAACCATTTTCTGTGCCCAGCATATCAATGGCTTTTTTGACTCCCACATCCAGCGCTTCTTTAAATCCCTGACTGATTTCATCATTTGAGAGGGCTGATGACATAGTAGTTGTCGTATCCTGTCCTGTGGTTGATTTTAATACTTTATCCGTTTCTTTAACCCAGTCTTGCCGCCAGAAAAAGCAGGACTTACCATAGCGCCTATAACCACTAATACTGATAATATCAGCAATTGTTTTTTCATAGTATTTTCTCTAATTTATTTCTCTATTTAAAATAGTGATTAGTCTTTATGGCATACTAACTAATAGAACTAATGAATACTGATTCATAAAAAATTAGAAACTGTTCACCCTGACCCTATTACGGCAAACAGCTTCTAATCACTTGTTTCTTTTACCAGACCGGGTAATTGATTTTTACATTTTTTAACGATAGCTGGTTTTGTTTGGCATTACGTTTTTTTTTGACCAAAGTTTCATACAAGAGTTCCTGCTTATCACCCACAGCAAGTGTGCTATGAATATCCACCGTCTGGAAATCATGTTTTTT
>JAIVER010000097.1 GCA_023864145.1 Thiohalomonas sp.
TTTTGATGAAATTTTACCGAGCATTGGAAAATCATTAGATTCTCGAATTAATGATAATTTCCAAGTGTTCGATCCTGCATTTTCAAGTTGCTTGAGTATAATGTCTATAATTTGAGAATTACAATCATTTACTTTGCGCTTATGCATTGAATTCAGGACTTAATTAACCCCCAAATCTATTAAATAATGAAAAATCAGTTACCACTTTCGCTTCAGGCTGCAGAACATGCCAGTTTTGATAATTTTATTGCGGGTGAAAACCAACAATTAATATTTTCTCTGCTTAATGAAAATGAGCCATTGATCCTTGTTTGGGGTGATGAGGGCTCAGGTAAAACTCATTTACTGCAGGCTCTATCAAGTCAATATCAGGCCAATGGCCTCAATGCTCTCTATATAGCTCTGCAAATCGATGATGATTTTTCTCCTGAGTTATTAGATGGTTTAGAAATGATGGATCTGGTTTGTCTTGATGATATTCATAGCATCTCGGGAAATCAGGAATGGGAAGTGGCTTTATTTCATTTTTTTAACAAAATTAGAGAGAACAACGCTCGTTTAATTCTTGTGGCAAACAATAGTGCACTTAATTTAGATATTCAACTACCTGATTTAAAATCACGTCTAAGCTGGGGGCTTACCTATCAGACACAAAATCTGTCAGATAAGGATAAAATTAAAGTCTTAAAACTTAGAGCAGATGAGAGCGGTTTTGAAATGACGGATGAGGTGGCTAATTATTTATTAAAACATGCCACCAGAGAGTTGTCTGCGTTGATTAAACTGCTGGAAAAACTGGATTATGAAAGTCTGGTAAAACAACGAAAATTAACAATCCCTTTTATAAAAAACTACTTGTAATTAATTGATTGTTAACGATGTTATATTAGGTTTTATCTTCGGGTGTTTTGTTAGCTTGCTGTTTTACGGCTTCTTCTTTAACTTGTTGTTTAAATTTTTTCTTAAAGATGCTTGCGTACATCACATAGCCTGAATACATCATAAATGAACTGAGTGTTTCAATTAATCCGCATACCAAATGTCAGGGTAGGCTGATATCTCGCTGATACCATGAGCAAAATAAGCTAAAGAAAGAAAACTTGCCCATTGATAGGTATAGAGCTTATTTCTTAATAAGCCGCGCATAGGGAGTACAAGAGGGCCTGCAATAACAAATAAGTACTAATGCAATAGGAAAATGTTTTGATGGAATCAACCAGACTATATTGATCATTAGAATAATAAATAGGGAAAAATAGCCAACTAGTGCTAAATTTTGTGCAAAGCGAAGCTTTTCTGATTCTTCAGTAAGATTTTCTATCATTTTATTAATCTTTTTTCAGTTTTTTTGCAATTTCAGCAACTCGTTGACCTACACGGCAATGCACAGGTTCTTCTCATCCAGACTAATAGCGATGTTACTCTCTTTGCCTGCCAGATGACTTGGACCATAAGGAGTACCCCCTGTGTTTGTTGATAGTAACTCAGGCTCACTACAAGGTGAGCCGACCAATAGCATACCGTGATGTAATAGCGGGATCAGCATGGAGAGTATGGTTGATTCATGACCTCATGCAGGCTGGACGCTGAAGTAAAAAGCCCGGCAGATTTACCCGCTAAATGGCCAGCCATCCAATTGGCAGATGTTGAATCAATGAAATATTTCATTGCTGCAGGCATATTGCCAAAGCGTGTCGGGCTGCCAAGTATAAGGGCGCTGCAATGGGCTAAATCATCTGTGGTCATATAGGGTGCACCTTCTTTGGGAATACTGCTTTCATCTGAGCATGGCGTGCATCTCCGCTACTTTTTCAACACCACGGGCAACGAGTTGCGCCATTTCAGCTGTGGCGCCATGACGGGAATAATATAAAACCAGAATTTGGGAGATTAAGTTTCTCAGTATAAAAGTATTTATACCCAATCAACTTGAAAATGCAGGATCGAACACTTGGAAATTATCATTAATTCGAGAATCTAAGGATTTTCCATTGCACGGTAAAATTTCATCAAAAATTACCTTATTCTTTAGCAAAATTTGATACAGAGGAACCTTTATCCTCTATCATAGGTCAAAGCTATAAGGTTTTGGCCCATGAGCTTGATTTTCCCTTAAAAACAATATTTTTACGTTATGATTAATTAAATGTTACTTATTTTAAAAATACCAAATAAACCCTGATAAGTGAGTTAAATGAGACCCTATGAACAATAAAATGACGCGCTGCATACTACTATTAATCTCCTTATTCTTTTTATCCTCAACTGCATCAGCAGTTGATTTCTCCTTTACTGATACGGAAGGTGAAGCACATAAGTTATCTCAATATAAAGGTAAATGGGTACTGGTGAATTTTTGGGCAACCTGGTGTCCGCCTTGTCGTAAAGAAATTCCTGATTTATCCGATTTTCATTTAGAACATGATGATGCGGTAGTTATTGGTGTCAATTATGAGCCAGGTCTTAAAGACGAACGTTTGAAAAAGTTTATTGCTCTTTATCTGGTTACTTATCCAGTCACTCGAGTGAATGATGAGATCATTAAAGTATTGGGAGAACCTCGCGGTTTGCCTACATCAATTTTAATTGACCCTCAGGGTAATATTGCCAAGAGGATATCAGGAATGGTTGATGAGAGACGGTTAAATAAAATTATTGAACAATACAAAAGTAAAATATCCCAGGGGAAATAAAATTGCTTAAAGTTGAATGTATGAAAGAAGATAAAGCCCATCACATAAATTTTCTTAATGGCTTTATCAGTCTCTTTTTATTATTGGCATTGACATCACTCTCTTATGCCGCACCAACAAAAAATGCAGAAGAGTATTTTTTTGATTCGACTTTTGGTGATTTCTCGGAAGAGTTGGATAATGCCAGGGAACAGGGTAAGCAGGGTATTTTAGTTTTTTTTGAGATGGATGACTGTCCTTTTTGTCATTGGATGAAAACCAATGTATTAAATCAAAAAGAGGTACAAGCTTTTTTTAAAAAGAACTTTCTGATTTTTTCAGTGGATATAGAAGGGGATGTTGAAATCACAAATTTCAAAGGTGAAACGATGAGGCAAAAAGATTTTTCATTTAAAGAAAATCGTGTCAGAGCAACACCTGTTTTAGCATTCTTTGACCTTGATGGTAAGCGTGTGATGCGCTTTACCGGAAGAACTTCCAGCGCAGATGAGTTTCTTCTATTAGGACAATTTGTCGCGGATAAAGAATATAAAAAGACAAAATTTTCGAAATATAAGTGACCATGGGCTTAACAAGCGTTATTTAGGAATACACACTGAAAATAGTTACGAAATAAGCTAATTTATGATATTGACTGTTGTCGTCAATGTATTGATTTAAAATGTGGTAGATAAAAATATAATGAGTAAACTTTTATCCTGGGGGGGATGTTGTTTCAGCTTGTTTCTGGAGTGTTCGGTAATCACAGCTTTTGCTGATGAACCAATACCGGAGCCTTTAACACTCAAATATGCGCTGTCCAAAGCATCATTAATTGAATCTCCTGAAATGATGAGCTATTCTGCGCAAAGACAAATGGCGCTTGCAGAGCAGAATTTAGCCATTTCAGAATTAGGCGTTTTTGTCGCAATTAATGGTCGCCTGAGCTATGTTGAACCTTCTGCTATAGTCCCTGCCAGTGAAACTAATGATAGTAAAATTAGCCTCGATATTTCTAAGCGTCTTTATGATTTTGGTCACAGCAGTGCCAATATTGAAGCGAGTAAAAAAAATCTGGCATCAGTAGATGCTTTGTATACTGACTATGTTTCGAAGCGAACGGTGGCTATACTGCAAGCTTATTTAAATGTCTTACTAGCTGATACTATCTACGATCATGCCAATGAGGCAATGGCCGTTGATTATGTCACACTTGATAAAGTGCGTTCCCGTTTTGAATTAAAACAAATCTCTGATATTGACTTATTAGCAGTTGATAACAAGTATCGTAAAACTCGTAGAGATCGTAATCAGGCTCTCAGTGACCAGCGAATTACCCGGCAGCATTTGGCGCAATTAATCAGTCCGGGTCAATTGTCAGATAAATTGGATATGCCGGATTTAAAAAAAATGCATCATTTATCAATTGCCAGAGAGTTGCCTGAAGTTGAACAGCTTTATGAAACGGCTTATCAGCAGAATCCCCGTTTAATATCCAAAAAACACAAAATTGATGCAGTTCGTTTTAAGCTGGAGGCCTTTCAAGCTGAAAGATACCCCGTTATTACTGCTCATCTTCAGGCTGCGAATTATGCCCGGGACCTAGGAAGTTCAGATAAATATCGTGCTGGAATTCAATTTAAAGTACCGCTTTACCAGGCAGGGCAGGAAAATGCTAAAATCAAACGTGCTTCAGGTAAAATAATACAATTAGAAGCTGAGAAGCTGATGATCAAGCGTGAATTAGAACAACAAATATTAGAGCTCTGGCTTAAGATCAGTAATTTGAAACAGCAGTTTTCTGATCCTGATTTAACAATGGAATACCGAGATCTTTATCTTGAACGAAGCCGGGCATTGTATGAGTTAGAAGTGACCAGTGACCTGGGTGATGCAATGCTTGAACTCAGTCAGGCACAACTTTTTAAAATACAAACTGTTTTTGAACTGGCTATTTTCTGGGCTAAACTCGATTCCTTACTCGGCAATTTAATGACTTATTATGAATAGAATAACAATGAATCTACTTAAACAAAAACTAACGAATAAGCCTTTTAATCATAATGCTATGAATTGGCTTATAAGCATTATTTTTCTAATGCTTGCAACTCATGTTATGGCCTCAGAAAATACCGATTATAAAATTAGTTCTCCGATCTCCGGTGTAATTAAAAACGTTTATGTCACTAGTGAAAAAACAATTAAGAAGGGTGACGTATTACTTGAGTTTGATGATACCTTAATCAAGAGTAATTTATTTGCAGCTCAGTCTAATTTAAAGCTAGCCAAACTCAATCTTGAAGAAGCCAAAAAGGAATATGAACGAGCTGAAGAACTCTATGACAGAACGGTGCTTTCAGATCATGATTTACAACAGGCAAAGATTTTATTCGCTAAAGCAGAAGCCCAATATGCAAGTGCTAAAAATCAGTTAGTTCACGCTCAGTGGAATAGCAAACACAGCAAACTTTATGCGACATTTACTGGCCAGGTGACCCGTATTTTTAGTTATCCAGGTCAGTATGTTAACAATCAGTTTGTTGCCCAGCCTTTATTACTGATAAAAACTGATCCGCTAAAGTGATCATTTTTGCTCAATTGAGCTACTTACAACATTGCTCTTTGCTTCCCCATCCTGTCCCTTAAAATCTTGACCAGAAGACATAATAAGTAGAAAATAAAATAGAATTTTTAAATTTAATGAAAAACGAATAATTCTACAGTCTCATTATGTGAAAAAAGGAGTTTTCAATGTTTGAACAAGTTTTTATTATTATAAGGGTGTCAATTTTGCTATTTTAGGTTTTGTTCATCTGATTTATACATTTTATACGAATAAATTTGATGCTCGGAAATCAAGTGTTACTGCTGCTATGAAAACAACCAGCCCTGTTTTAACAAAAGAAACAACAATGTGGGATGCATGACCCAATCAACTTGAAAATGCAGGATCAAACCACTTGGAAATTATCATTAATTCGAGAATCTAATGATTTTCCAATGCTCGGTAAAATTTCATCAAAAAACTCATTAATTTTCTGTCGAA
>JAIVER010000098.1 GCA_023864145.1 Thiohalomonas sp.
GAAGGTTCCCATGATCGCTCAGGCTTTAAGAATTCATGAAACCAGCATATTACGTCACATTAAAGACTACAAAGGCTCAGAAAAGCTAAGCACTAAAAGTGGCGACTCGTCTATACCCAATCAACTTGAAAATGCAGGATCGAACACTTGGAAATTATCATTAGATTCTCGAATTAATGATAATTCCAAGTGTTCGATCCTGCATTTTCAAGTTGATTGGGTATAAAGCTGCTTCAGATACACCTACCGCTTTAGCGAGGTTAGCCGTAGTAATACGCTCTCCAGGTCTTTGCTCTAACTCTAACGCCAGCGCTTGCAGTATTTGTTCTTTACGGTTATTTTTCATTTTTTGATTAGTCTTCATCTGCAGGGCAATCACCAAAGATTAAAGTTCCAATCCCTTCATCAGTAAATAATTCCAACATCACTGCATGTTCAACACGGCCATCAATAATATGAGCAGAGCAGACATTATTTTGCACCGCTTCAAGCGCGCAGCAAATTTTTGGCAGCATACCACCAAAAATGGTGCCTTCAGCAATCAGTTCATCAACTCTTTCTGTGCTGAGTCCAGTCAATAAAACTTCTTTTTTGTCCAATAGACCTTTAGTATTGGTTAATAAGATGAGTTTTTCCGCATTCAGCTTTTCTGCTAATTTTCCGGCAACCAAATCAGCATTAATATTGTATGATTCACCATTCTTACCCAGACCAATGGGAGCAATCACAGGAATAAAATCACCATGAATTAACATATCAATAATTGAGGTGTCAATTGCTGTTACTTCTCCAACATGCCCAATATCAATAATTTCGGGAGCCTTCATTTCCTCAGTTTGATGAGTAAAATGCATTTTTTTAGCCGTAATCAAAGCGCCATCTTTACCTGTCAAGCCTACGGCTTTGGCACCATGTGAATTAAGCAGAGCAACAATTTCTTTGTTAACCTGGCCACCCAGAACCATCTCAACAACGTCCATTGTTTCTTTATCAGTGACACGCATACCACCAACAAATTCACTTTCCTTACCCACTTTTTTCAACAAATGACCTATTTGCGGGCCGCCGCCATGAACAACAACTGGATTTAATCCCACCAGCTTCAATAAAACAATATCACGGGCAAAACCGTTTTTCAAGGCTTCATCAATCATGGCATTACCCCCATATTTAATGACAATTGTTTTACCCTTAAACTTTCTGATATAAGGTAAAGCTTCTGATAAAACATCTGCAATGCTAACTGCTGAACTCTTATTAATACTCATGATTTCTCTGCATATTTATTATAACTGTGTTAAACCTATGGTCACTTATTTTACACATAGCTTTATTTAAAAGGGGAATTCCAGTGTTGGTTCAATAGTCAGAACAGCATCTTTAAAAGTCATTGCAATACGTTGTAAAGCAGCTTCATTCTCAGCTTCAAAACGCATAGTTAAATTTTCACTAGTATTGGATGATCTTACGAGCCCCCAACCATCTGAATATTCAACGCGAATGCCATCAATGGTAATAATCTTACCATCACTAAAAATACTCAAATCTTTATTTATCTGCTCCATAATAGCTTTACTATTCTCAGCAGCAATAAGAATTTCCGGAGTATTTAATGAATCAGGAAGCTCTGCAAAAATTTGCCGTGATTTTCTTAAATCAATGGATAGAATTTCAAGTACTCTGGCAGCAACAAATAAGGCATCATCAAAACCAAACCAGCGTTCTTTAATAAAGATATGGCCACTCATTTCACCGGCAAGCAATGCCCCTGTTTCCAGCAATTTACTTTTCATAAATGAATGTCCACTTTTACACAGAAGTGCATTACCACCCAGCTCACTGATAAATTTTTCTAACTTCCAAGTTGATTTAACATCATACAAAATAGTCGCATCTTTATTTCTGGACAATATATCTTTTGCCAAAAGCATAAGAATTCGATCCGGCCAGATGATTTCACCCCCAGATGAAACCAATCCAATTCTATCGCCATCACCATCAAAAGCGATACCGATATCAGCCCTGATCTCAGTTACTTTTTGAATTAATTCACTCATATTTTCAGGACGACTGGGATCAGGGTCATGAACTGGGAAGTTACCATCAACTTCACTATTTAGAGCTGTGACCTTACAACCTAGTTGTTCAAAAAATGCCGAGGCAAATTTTCCTGTCACGCCATTGGCTGAATCGATCACAATATTCATTGGCCTGCCTAAAATAACATTACCTGTTATCTTAGTGATGTATTCTTCTAATATATTGAATTGAGATAATTCACCTGCTCCTGAAACACGCTCACCAGCAATGACTTTCTTTTTCAGCTTCTGCAAATGTATATCGCTATAGCTATGCCCTGTCAGCATAATCTTTATGCCATTATAGTCAGCCGGATTGTGACTGGCAGTCACAATAAGACCATTACCATCGGTCTTGGTAATAGCAGAAAAATAGAGTATTGGACTGGTTACCATACCAATATCAAGTACGTTGATACCGCTTTCTAATAATGCATCGATGATTGCTTTAACTAATTCAGGACTGCTATTGCGCCCATCACAGCCAATTGAAATTTGCGTCTGCTGCAGCTCTGACATCTCTTTGGCAATGCCATAAGCAATTTTCTGAAAAATGTCAGCATTAATAAACTCACCAACCACACCACGAATATCATAGGCTCTAAATATTTTTTCTGTAATAAGATCTAAATACTCCGACTCAGAGTTATCATCAACAGTAATACCAGTATCTTTTCTGTAGATAACATCAGTGACTTCTTCACTGCGGGTAATATTAGGTGAGTTATGTGTTGTGGCGACTTGTTTAACAATTTGATTCTTTTGCCTTACCGGTAAAGCAACAACATAGTTGTCTGATTTATAACTCTTAATAATTATAAATAAAAAGAACAGTGATGTAACAATTGCTATAGATCCCAGAGCGAGAGACACAATAACCAGCCATATAGAAGAAAGTGGGGGTTTATTGGTTTGTTCTACTGGCCAGAACTTAACGATCCACTGAGTATTTTGTAATTTTTTTGACACAAACATGGGCATATTTTTTAACGATTGGTCACCGGCTTTCACCAGCAATAACGATTTACCTGAGAAGCGTTGTACAATTTCAAGGTAGCCTGTTTCTGTTTTAAATTCTTTTATCAATTGCTTGATAAATTGCTTCGGTATTTTGGCTACAATATAACCAATAAGCACTTCTTTTTTTAAATCAAAATCGGTATAAGTCGCTTTCTTAATAAAGACCAATCGAGAATCATCACTCTTCAGCCCGTGAACTTCAATTTTTATATCATTTTTTGAATGGTTTTTACTGGCTTCTTTTAATTCATTTAAAAGGGATAAAATGCTATAGCCCATTGCTGGATTATCAATAATATCATCATCTTTAAAATCTGCACTGACAATTTCAACAAGCGCTTGCTCTCCTAAACGAGCTGCCAAATCCGTTTTTAAAACATCTTGCCAGGTAGGATCATTAAAGATTTTAATGTACTCCGCATCGTTTAAAATATAATTAAAATTGCTGATTTTTTTTGCCAGCACCTGACTTGACTGTTTAACCTGGACAGCAAGATCTTGCTTTGCTTTGTTTTCAAGTTGCTGCAGATATTGTTTTTCTGCACTTTCTTTGCTTATTGCTGCCCCATAAAACAACGCCAGGGCAGCAATAAGCAACACAAAGATAAGAACTAGTTGACATAAAAAGCCCTTTTTTTCAACATCCATGGGGATGTGTTCTTTTTTTTTTATGTTTCTTTGAACGAAGTTCTTCTAGTTCTTCTTTGCGTTTTGCAACCGATTCTTCCTGAATCATCGCCCTAATTTTTTCTTTTGTTTTATTCATAAAATCAGCTTCCGCCTGCTTTATCGCTAATGAGTTAGTGACTTCCAGTGTGCCCAAAAGCACCATCACCCCGGTCGCTTTCTTCAAAAGATTCAACGATATTAAAATTAGCCTGTAGAACCGGCACAAAAACTAGCTGTGCAATCCGCTCTCCGGGCTTAATAATAAACGTGGTGTTACCACGATTCCAACATGAAACAAAGAGCTGCCCCTGATAATCTGAATCAATCAATCCCACCAGGTTACCTAATACAATACCATGTTTATGCCCTAATCCTGAACGAGGCAATATAATAGCCGCCATATTATTATTGGCTATATGAATGGCAATACCGGTTGGAATTAAAAGTGTTTCTCCTGGAAGCAGCTCTTTATCCTCATCCAATATTGCTCTCAGGTCCATACCCGCTGAGCCATCTGTGGCATACTCCGGCATAGAAAACTCATTCCCCACTCTGGGATCAAGAATTTTAACATCAACTTCATTCATAGCTTATTAGTGTCCTTAAAAATATCATTAATTTAATTAATCTTTCGCTACTAAGGATAGTACAATTTCATCAATTAACTGCCTGGCTAATTGTTTTTTACTGGCATAGGGTAACTTTTTATAGCCGTCATTATGCCAGAATAAATGCAGCTCATTATTATCTGCTTCAAAGCCTTGTGATTCTCCAACTTTATTGGCAGCAATCATATCCAGATTTTTTCGTTGTAACTTATCAAGTGCGTATTTTTCAAGATCATTAGTTTCAGCAGCAAAACCAATAGTCATTGGTTTATCTTTCAAGGCCGCAACATCGGCTAAAATATTAGGATTTTTTACCAGTTCAATGGTGAGAGTATCAGTATTCTTTTTTATTTTATTAAGCACTTTTTTAACTGGACGATAATCAGCAACAGCTGCTGTGGCAATAAAAATATCAATATCGTCAATTACTTGAAATACTGCATCATGCATTTGTTCTGCACTACGCACCCGTATTAATCCAATACTATCAGGTGCATCTAAAGCCACAGGACCACTGATCAAAAGCACTTCTGCACCGTATTGCTGTGCAGCCTGTGCGATGGCATAGCCCATTTTTCCACTACTACGATTACTCACATAGCGAACGGGATCAATATCTTCAATTGTTGGGCCGGCAGTAATCAATACACGCTTGCCTTCTAATAAATGTGGGTCTGACAGGTCATTATTGGTCACTATTGAAGCCAATAGATTAGCACAACAGCTTAACAACTGGGCAGGCTCTTTCATTCTACCCGCTCCAATATCACCACAGGCTTGCTCACCTTCTCCAGGCCCGCAAACTAAAACACCTGTTCGGTTCAATAATATGTCAATATTTTTCTGTGTTGCCTCGCTATGCCACATTTGCTGATTCATAGCCGGAGCAATTAATAGGGGTGCCTTACTGGCTAGAGATAGAGTCGATAATAAATCATCAGCCATTCCATGAGCAATTTTAGCAATACTATTAGCTGTAGCAGGTGCTATCAGAATTAAATCAGCCCAGCGAGCTAATTCGATATGCCCCATCCCTGCTTCAGCATCAAGATCAAATAAAACACTGCGTACCTGTCTGCCTGATAAGGCCTGAAAAGTAAGAGCCCCTACAAACGCTAATGCAGCCTGAGTCATTACAACCTGTACCTGCGCACCCTGCTTTATTAACAGGCGCACCAGTTCAGCAGACTTGTAGGCGGCAATTCCACCACAAACTCCTAAAATGATCTTTTTATTTTTAAAAACTGTCATATACTCAATCAACTTGAAAATGCAGGATCGAAGACTTGGAAATTATCATTAATTCGAGAATCTAATGATTTTCCAATGCTCGGTAAAAT
>JAIVER010000099.1 GCA_023864145.1 Thiohalomonas sp.
ATGGGCTGTGAGAGTAATTTGCGTCATTGGATAATTTTGATCTTCTTCTCTATGAAAATCAAGCATTTTCATAGGTCATGGGTATATGCTTTTTGGCTTTGACCATTTGCCGGGCAACTTGAATGGCATAGTCTAAACTTCCTGTTCTGGCTAGTCCTGTTCCGGCGAGATCCAGAGCAGTACCATGATCAACAGACGTACGGATAATGGGCAGTCCCAGAGTGATATTGACTGCTTTGCCGAAGCCTTGATATTTGAGTACCGGCAAGCCCTGATCATGATACATGGCTAACACAGCATCGGCCTGTGCCAGATTTCTTTTTGAAAACAGGGTGTCGGCAGGCAAAGGACCAGTCAAATTAAAACCCTCCGCGTTAAGCTGCTCTATTAAGGGGATGATAATATCCAGTTCTTCCATACCCAGATGACCAGCTTCACCCGCATGAGGATTAAGGCCACAGACCAGGATATGAGGAGAATTTAAACCATATTTTGTTTTTAAATCATGGTCGAGAATGGTGAGTACTTGTCTTAGACTTTCTGTAGTAATGGCCTGAGCAACGTCTTTTAGAGGAAGGTGAGTGGTGGCCAGAGCCACTCTCATTTCATCAGTTGCCAGCATCATGACAACCTTAGATGTTGAGGTTTTTTTGGCCAGATATTCGGTATGTCCGGTAAATGGGAAGCCCGCCTCATTAATGATTCCTTTATGAACAGGGCCTGTTACCAGTGCATCAAAGGTATTATTGAGGCAGCCTTGAACGGCCATATCAAGTGTTTTTAGAATATACGCTGCATTATTTACATTGAGAGAACCGGCAACTGCCTTTTCTGGGAGTGATACGGGTATATAGAAAAGAGTGCCTGAGCCGGAAGTTTTTTGAATTTGTTTATCAAACTTTATAAGGTGTATGGGCTTACCCAGAAGTCCGGCACGTTCACTGAGCATATCAGGATCAGCCAGTAATACCATTTGAAAGTCATGTGGCTGCTGCGCGTATTCAATGCATAAATCCTGGCCAATACCAGCAGGTTCGCCGGGAGTAATGACAAGTCTGTCCAGCTTATTCAATGCAGTGAAACCTTAACTATTATCCAGACGAATCTCAATAAAGGCTTCATCACGAATTTTACGATAAAAAGCATCTGTTTGTTCTGTCACTTTACGGTTTGTCAGTACTTTGCGAGCTTTTTCTTTAATCAGTTCATCAGCATCATCATGAGCTCGTCGTCCTAATACTTCAATAATGTGGTAACCAAAGTTTGTTTGAATGACCTCACTGATGTCTCCTGTTTGTAATTGCGCCATCGCTTTTTCAAACTGGGGAACCATAGTACCGGGTTTAAACCACCCTAAATCACCACCCCGTGTTGCTGAAGAGGTATCTTCAGAATGTGCCTTTGCCATAGTAGCAAAATCTTCACCATTGATAATACGTTTACGGATTTCCTTTAGACGCTCTATTACCTGTTCATTATCATTGATGATGCTGGGTTTGATGAGAATATGGCGTGCGTGAGTTTGGGTAATAATATGAGACTGAGCACCCTTTATTTCGACGACGGTAATAATGTGAAAGCCGCTTGGGCTGCGAATAGGATCTGATATTCCACTAACATCCATAGTACGAACGCTATCAGCAAATAGAGTTGGAATTTCACCCGTTTTACGCCAACCTAAATCACCTCCTTCAAGTGCATTTTGTCCATCGGAAACAGCCAGAGCAACAGATGAGAAATCCTTGCCTGTTTTGAGTTCTTTAACAATTTCAGTGGCTTTTGCCTGGGCTTTTTTTATGATAGCTGGTGAGGCAGCTTCTGGCGTGGCGATTAAAATATGTTTTAGATGATAGGATTGATTCATACCGCCTTGTTTATTAACATTGAATAGAAAATTTTCAATTTCCTGATCAGATATAGTGATTTTATTGACGACATTGCGTTGTATTAACCGCTTTAGAATAATTTGTTTTTTTATTTCATCACGAAACTGTCGAAAATCAACGCCCTGACTCGCCAGGCCTTCTCGGAACTGGCTCAGAGAGAAACCATTTTGTGCTGCAATGCCATTAATAGCACGGCTCAATGTTGTGTCGTCAACTTTAATGCCTGTGCGCTTGGCCAGATCTAACTGTATTCGTTCCAGAATCATACGATCGAGGACTTGTTTACCTAATGCATTTGCGGGAGGCAGCCTGGCTTGTTTTTTCTTCAGATTTTTAATGACTGCGCGAAACTCAGTCTTGAGCTCAAGTTGAGTAATGACATCTTCGTTAACAATCGCAACAATGCTGTCAAGAGTGATAATCTCTTCAGCATGGGCGGTGAAACAGCTTAAAATTAATAATAAAGCAAAGATATTAGTAAAAAAATGACCTTTGTTGAGTGCTTGACTTATTTTTCTTAGATTAAATAACATTGACTAAAGTCCTAATTTTTCCAGGGTTCAAAACCGGGGATATCTTCTTCGAGATTATGACCACTACCTGCGATGGACTGGGACAGTGAACCTAAACCTTTAAACTGTATTTGCAGCATGACGTAATTGTCGGCATCAGCATAGTAATTATCCTGTTCCCGGCCCACAATAAAGCGCAAGGCATAACAACAGCTGTCGTACTCGACACCGATCTTTGAGTCCAGTGTGTAGCTGTCACGAGTTTTAGCAGGATCAATATCAGCAGTTTCATTATCATATATGGAGTAATACCAATGCGCTAAAGCACGCCATTGTGGAGCGATTTTCCAATAAGCAGACATTTCAACTTGTTCATAGTTATCAGCACGATAGGAATAGTCTAAATTAGCGATATGATCACGATCTGATTTGTACTGCAGGCGAAAGCGGGCTTCATCTGTTTCGCCATCATTGTGAGGATTATAAAGCAAGGAATAGGATGTATACCAGTTACGTGCGAATTGAGTGGTGATTTCAGCGGCAATACTGGAACTGGAATCGCTATCTTTTCCATTTGTATCTTGCTCGGGATTACCGTATTCATCATACTCCAGAGTTACTTCCCGATCTTCAAAGTAATAAATTTGTCCAATAGAGGCGGTAAATAGTTCTGCACCGGAGTTATTATCAATAAAGCGTGTGGTCATGGCTGCGGATAGTTGATTGGCATCACCTAGACGATCAGCGCCGCTAAAACGGTTTTCACGGAATAATTGATTAAAGCTGAAGCTGGAAAGACCGGTATCAAATAATGGAATATCCTCCTGATATTTTTCTGGTGTGTATAAATAAAACAATCGTGGTTCCAGAGTCTGCTGCATGGGCCGATCAAATAAAGACAGGTTTTTCTCAAAAAAGAGGCCGCTGTCCAGACTAAAAATGGGTGCTATACGTGAAGGACTATCATCATCCCAATTAGCAGCTTGTCTATTGTAAGCCTTGTCTTCGTCTGTTATTCCTGCTGTAAGTTTATCTTCATCGCTTAACTTGTATGTCACCATGTCTAAACTGAGTTTAGGTTTTATAAAGCTATACCTGTTTTTAAACGGCATACTGATATTGGGTTTTATATGTAAACGACTGCCCTCTAGACGCTTCTCTTGATAGTCATCCCAGTTTTGGGCAAACATCACAAATTCAGAATCAAAACCGGTATCAAGGTCAATACCATAGGTTGAGAAAGTCTCATTAGCAGATAAGGTTAACTGCGGTAGCCGGCTATAGGTGTGAGTTAAATCCTGAAGCTCCTGATAACCCTGGGTACGTGCCATGAAATTGAAGATATCACCATTATATCGAATTTGACCATCACGCAAGAGGTGAGTATCACTCTTGTCTCTGAGGTTATTAGCAAAATCATCCAGATAGTAATTATCACTGAGATAGTTGTAGTCTACATTGCCTGACCAGCCATTTTTCCAGTTAGCACGCTGCTGCAGACTGAAGGCACCGCGATTTTTAGAAATTTCATTTGGCTTTTGTTCGTTGCTGGAGTCAATCGGGTTTGTATTTCTACCTTCACGAAAGAGTACATCCAGCGCATCACGCTTATCATCGTAGCTGCTGTCATTGAGCCATTCGGCATAAACTTCACCGGAATGATTCTCACTTAAATAACGGTATTCACCACCTAGCATTAAACCTCTATCGGATAAAATCTGTGGTGTTAGAGTGGCATCCTGATCCGGAGCAATATTAAAATAGTAAGGTGTCGCAAGTTCAAAACCATTGCTATCAGAAAAGCTGATATCGGGCATCAGGGAAGCACTTCTGCGTTCATCATTCAGTGGAAATGTAATATAAGGGGTGTAGGCGATAGGAAAGCCCTTAAATCTCATGACCGCATGTGTGGCTTCACCATAGCCTTCGTCAGTGTGCAGTTCCATGTCAGTGGCACTGAGCCCCCAGTCCTGATCAATGGCCGGGCAGGTTGAATAGGTGGGGTTTTCCAGATCGATCTTGCCGGGTTTAAAACGGATATTATCGGCAACACCCTGAGCCGGGCGAGCAGGTAGTTCATAAGTGGCATTATCGATCCGACCTTTGCGTTCATCTATCTGATAAAGGGCAGTATCACCTTTGAGTATCATCTTAGGCTCAGTAACAACAACATTTCCTTCGGCATTGAAAGTACTGAATGCTTTGTTATAAGAGGCCTTATCAGAAGTTAATTTTTGAATGTTTTTGGTAATGAGGACATTACCCGTAAAATTAATCAGATTAGTATCGGGTGATTCTGCATTATCTGCTTCAATATTGGTGGTTTCATCGGCCTGTGCAGCCATGGCATTACGATCATATTCTTCCAGTGGTTGTACCGCACAGCTTGACCAGTTCTCAGCAAGTACAGGCCTGCGAGATTTAATCAATGGCTTAATAACGGCTCTGCCGCCAGTCGGCCTTGTTTCTGGCACAGAAAAATCAGCCTCCGGGAATGATGCCTTAACGGCAACAACTGCGGCTGCGGGATAAGGGATTTTACCGGGGGTTTTTACTTCATCCGGTTTTGCTGCCAGAGGGCCTTCAGTAACTGCACAATTCCATTTGCCGCCGGCCATCGACTGGCATTGCCAGCCATTGGACTGATAAATCTCTGCCAGAGCTGATTGTGAAAAAATGAGCGTGGAGAATGTGAATAGCATTGAAGTGCTTGCGCTGCGTGAAAATATTTTTTGCACGGCATGGCGTAACGTTCTATTCATTTTATCATTGGGATTGTTCAGTGCCTTGCCCTTTTTGTTATTCTTTTGTCCATATGGAATATTTTTGCCAGTGTCCAACATGATCCTTGAGATGTCGTCCGTTTATCCATTTTCTGTACTATAGATGATTTCAAAACAATCATTTTAGCATTGATCCCCAAAGCCTGTCGATTGTATTTTTAGTAAAGCTACTATTCAGTGTCTATTTCTAAATAACGCTTGTTAAGCCCATGGTCACTTATTTTTCTAACTTTGAGAACTCGCTGCGCTCAAACAATCAAAGTCAGAAAAATAAGCAACCACAGGCTTTTGTAAATAATACGCTGAATAGTTACAGTTTTTGTTTATTAACTAGCGAATTGCCAGTGCCTTGATCTTTATCATTTCTAATTAATCTGAAATTCTGCTAACATCAGTTAGTAATAGATAAATTGGCACTAGTATAAATATACCCAATCAACTTGAAAATGCAGGATCGAACACTTGGAAATTATCATTAATTCGAGAATCTAATGATAATTTCCAATGCTCGGTAAA